>JAHECH010000175.1 GCA_024641835.1 Deltaproteobacteria bacterium | reverse complement strand
AGGCAATGTCTGAGGCTATTCGGGGTAATGAACCATTTCGGAGCAAGATAGGGCATACCGTTTGTCATGCTGAAAAAAAGAATCGTGATCATTGGAAATGGTATCGCAGGGTTTAGTGCGACTTCTGCTGCAAGGCGACTTATGGAAGATGCAGAGATCGTGATGATCGCGGGGGAGAAGGGTCCCCTTTATTTAGCCGGAAAAGTTGCGATAGTGACAGGTGCAGCTAGGGGAATTGGTAAGGCGGTGTGCGTAGCCTTAGCGCATGAGGGAGCAGAAGTAGCGGCAGTCGATGTCATGAGCGTTGAAGAAAAGGCACTCGCCGTGCGAGAACTCCGGAGGCGAGCGCTCGAATTAAAGTGTGACATTGCGGTACCTGCTCAAATAAAAGAGGGTCTTCTCCCAATCCAACAGAAAAACTGATCCCTGATTCACCATCAAGGCATCATCCCTGCCTTTGCAGGGACCGGTTCCGCGGCGCTGCCCTCGCTCGCTCCTCCCTTCAAGCGCTGTATCTCTCAATGCCCCGCGCATGACACCTCCTTTTCCTTCCTGACAAGGTTCTTCGCCACATTGAGGCTATGTTACTCAGGAATCTTCACCTTCAGGTCCCTCTGTCACTCCGCTTAGCCCGCAGCATTTCAGCAAATGCTTCTACCCTGGTTCTTAGAGAGCCCGCACTGTAGGTCCTGCTGTCATACATATCCATCTCTAAGGAGAGCACTGGAATTCCGGTCTCTCTCACAACAAATTGCTTCAGCAGATGGGAAAGCATTGCGATGGGACGGCAGTTGAACATGTAGTTAAAAATGACGCCATCCACATTGAATTCCTGGGCTGCTTCCGCAGCCCGTTTGATTTCGCCGTAGGAGCCATGAAAAGGCCCGCGTTCCAGTTGCTCCCTCGCCAGATCTTCGCCTGCGATGAAGGATGTCTCTTTCATGATCCTTGAGGCCAGTGTGGTGTGAACCGTCACTGGAATGGAAAGGCCAATGTTCTCCATCATGCGCATGATACTGGGATCAGAAAAATGGGCCATCAGGATCATGATCCTGGGAGAACCCTTTTCAACCACTGCGGTACCCCGAGCGATCCTTTCCCTCACCTCCTGGTTCAGGATATCAATCGTTTTGGGTCCATCCATCATAAACCTTCTGCTGCATGAACCACTGGTCAAGCGCCTGGCCACCTCCACCTCCACTATGCTGATGGGCTGGGCTTCGGCGCCCTTTATGAGATCAACAAGCTCCCTCAACGCCCCAAAAAGCTGTCGGCTGCGCGATGCGCCTCTGTAGCGCGCCTCCGGTGTGATCTCCACCCCGAGTACCGCCTGGGCTCTGCCAAAGACTTTCTCCAACTGGTTCCCCAGAAAGTTCACCCTCTCTGGCAAAAAGTGGGGGAACTCGCCCCATCTGGAATCCATACACCCATCCGCATAGACGGCCGCATGACCGTATCTTTCATGCAACAGCTCATCCGCCTTGGATCCCATATCGCAGTAATAGCTGGAGGTGAGAACCAGATCTGGAATGGGGATGATTCCTTTGGCCAGTCCCCCTGCTCTGATTTGCTGGAGCGAGCATAGCCCATGCCCGGGCGGCAGGCCGTTTTCTTCACCCGCCTCAAGAATAGGGGTTAGTTTATTGAAGATTTGTCCCATGGTATAACACAGCACAACATCCGGGCAGGTGCAATATATGTTTTCTGAAGCCTCTGCTATGGCCGCAGCAGGCCCGGCAATGGTAGGAAAGCCGTAATAGACCAGTTTCTTTTCTTCATGCTTGGCCAAAACCAAATCAATCAGTTCCTTGACCCATATCCCCAGTAACTTCCTGACCCCAAGCAGGGCGATGTCATGATTGTCACTGACCCAGGATTCAGCCGTTTTCATGTCCCTAGGCTCAAGCTCCAGTTTCTGAAAGGCTGTCTCTATCCTGGATCTTTCTTTTTCGATCTCTTCAGCCTCAAACCCGCAAAGCATGAACAGGTCATCGTAACAATCAGCCATGTATTATTCCCCTGTGGCCTCAGTCGCAAAACTTCAAGAAAGAGTTCTCGGCATAAACTTCCAATCACCAACCCTCGATAAATCTATTCGCCATATAGTCAATGTAGGATGATTCAGTTTTTGCTATGGGCTCAGGCTTTTTCTTACTCCACACCTGTTCAGGTCGGCATTGAAGAATAAATATATTTTCCGGGAAGGGCAGATCCTTGTCAATAGCCCATTCCGTGTCTTGAGCTATCCCGTAATGTCTTTCTATTTTTTTCCCTATTTTGGCTAGCTCCAGCACTTCTTCTTCGCTCAGACAAAGGCGATTTTGTCGATCAGGCGGGATATCAACAAACATCGCCTTCGCTGTCTTTGTATCAAATACGTACTCCTTGAGTTTTGATGAGACCATCACTTTGTTAATTTTCAATAGTACCTTGTCAACCATCCACTCATCGGGGCTCACCGAACCGCTGACCACGCTCTCCCCTAAGCCCCAGTTCCCGTCGATCATAATCTTGGATGGGTCACCATTAACTGGGTTTATTGTAAACATGACACCGGCCGCCTTGGCATTGACCATCTTAAGCACAGCCACGCCAACGGGGTCGTACTCTAGAGGAAGGCCCAAGCTGGCGCGTGCGATAAGGGACCGTTGGTTAAATGTGCTCGACCATACCTTGATGATGTTCTCAATCACCGACGAAATACCCCTGATATAAAGGTAGCTTTCGTATTGCCCGGGGTGACTAACCGGTCCCGATGAGCGTGTGGCCACCGGAAGATCACTAAGGCCTGTCGCTCGGCAAAGCTCGTCATAATACTGCCTGATAACGTCCTTCATATCCTCAGGCATCTCTTTGGATTCCACAATACCTCGGATAGCTTCTGATGCCTTGTCATATTTCGGCATATCAGCGGGTCTCTTCGGGTCAGCATTAAATGCGGTCAGGTACTGACGAATCTCTTCTATGGCGCCGGTCTCCTTCATAAACTTATGATAGGCTTCCAGGGATAGCGCAAAGCCCGGTGGGACTCGAAATCCAGCTTCGGTCATCTCTCCTAGATTGGCACACTTCTTCCCCACGATATCGTTGTGCTCCGCACGCAACTTATCAAAGCCATAAATCCACTTAGCCATCATTAGCCTTCTTTTTGAATTAATAGCGTTCCAGAATGGTAACTATACCTGCATCACCATCCACCTTGATCAAGTCCCCTGTCTTGATGACCTCGGTCCCTATCGTAGTATTTGACACAGAGGCTATACCGTATTCTCTGCAAGCAATGGCTCCATGCGACATGATTCCTCCCTGGTTTGTCACTACAGCTTTAATCCGGCCAAAAGCTGAAGCCCAGGTGGGTTCGGTAGCCGGGCAAACCAAAATTTCATCCATTTGAACCTGATCGAGTTCGGCCGGTCGTAGGATAACTCTCGCGCGTCCTTCCCCGATCCCGGGTGATGCAGCGATACCCTTCAGCTCTTTCAATTCCTCAGGTTTGACTTCTGTAGCCTTTAAAGCTTCTTCTACTTTTTCGGTCGTGACACCCCATAGCATGATGGTCAGTGGTTCGGTAATTTTTTCAGGTGCCTTATAGAAAAAAGGAGGAGGAGGAGGCGCCTGACGAAGCGCTTCCATTATTTTCTGTCTTTTCTTAACCGTGTTCCGCCATTTGATCTGGCCGAATGATTTCCGTCCCCCGGTAGCCCATGTATAAGACACATCCCAGACGACCATTTCCAACTCGAAACGATTAATGTAGAAAATATCTTCAGGATCATCCAGAAAATCCTGATCAACAAGAATTTTCCCTATTTTCCTTATCCTCTCATAAAAAAGAGTCTGGAAAACATTTTCGCAGTACCACATATGGTCTTCAACATAAATATAGGCTGTGCGAACGCGATCCAACAGAAGTCTAAACATCTTCTTGTCTTCTTCTGTTCTTAATAAGTTAAGATACTCTTCGGTGATGTTATCGCGCTCCTCTATTAATTTCTCTTTCGGCCTTTCAATACTCACTCCCTTTTCAATTTTTAAAATAAAGTCTCTGAGATTTCGGAAGGGGAGGGAAAGGTCCTCTATCCAGGCTCGGGTATAATGATACGCATGCCCGCCTTTACCCGTACGATAGTAAAACCACGCCTTGCTTTTTTCTATTTCCTTGCTAAAGGTTCTCCCCTTTTCACTCTTCTCCAGTTCTTCAATCATTTCCTCCGGGGAACAATCCTTTTTGACAATGTCAGCCAGACCCCACTCAACTGCCAATTTGGCGAGTCTCTTCAATTCTTCCACCGGCCTGTACATCAGGAAATCTACACCGCTCACCATTTTTGTTACGGTAGGCAACTCAATGCCGGGGAAGGCCTTGGTGCAGAAATCGACGAATAACACATAGGAGGCATATCCCAGATTGAGCATTTCAAAGTGATATTGCCAGAGCTCATCATTGAGGTTCAGCAGATTTCTGTAGCTTGTCTGGAGATGAAAACCCGTATCCAGCCCCTTGGCTTCCATGACAACGGATTCGTCTTCCATTTCCGGCAAGTCTTTGATGGTGATCGCTCTTGTTCGCTCCAATAAACCTTCTACCTTTTTTATCCATTTCTCATAGATTTCATTCCAGTGGTCAAAATAATATCCGGCCCTTTTCAGAAATAAGGGAACCCTTTTTTCAATCTCTTTTGGATCAGTAATTTCTTTGGGTGACCAGTATAGATATCCCCTATAAAAAAACCCTCTAAGACCAAACGCAGGGGGCAACATGAACACCCTACTGTTATATTGACTGATATGACGAAGCCAGCTCTCAGGAGAAAACGCATCAAAGGGTGGTATGGGTTCCGGAATATGAACAACGTCTAAGAAAAAGAAATCATCCTTATCAACTTCCGTATGGGGAACGAAATAATAAGGATACATCTCTTCCCAGCCCTCAGCCCCCGGCGGAGTTTCAAGTTCCTCCGGATATGGAAATCTTTTTTCCTCTGAAGTCATTGTCTATCCCTCCTTGTTTTATGTCTTGAGTTGGTTTTTTTGTAAAAAAACTCCACACCGAATGCCGTTCCTGGTGCTTTGACAAGCCCTTTGATTGTCAAAACGCTAAGACCATGCAGGGATGGAGCATTCCCATCTTTAAAATCTTCGACTCATGACCATGTCAAGGATCGTGTCAGTGGCGCTTTTTTTCTCCGCGATGATCGCCGGACGGGCCTGAAGGAAAAACAGACTGTTCCCCTCCGGGAAATCGTCACTGATGGCCCACTCGATGTCTTGGGGAATCCCGTTGAAATAGTTTTCTATGAACTTCCCTTGATTCGCAACGTCCTTTACCTCCTCGTCGCTCAGGCAGTAGCACGATCTCTTTTCTAACGGAACGCCCTCTTCAGCCACTCCGACCTCGGTACACAGAATGCAGAACTCCTTGTCTCCGAGCTTCCTTTCCAATATGTTCAGGCTCTCCTTATCCAAAACAAAGGAATCCGGTGTGCTTCGACCGCTGACGACACTCTCTCCCAGGCCCCAGTTGGCTTCACAAATGATCTTGCTCTGATCCCCGGTGTTCGGATCCGCCGTGAGTGTAACACCGGCGGCTCGGGCATTGATCATACCTAAAATCGCAACACCTATCGGATCAGTCTCTAAAGGCAAAGCTTTCCTGGCCCTGTAGGCCAGAGAGCGAGGATTGAATGAGCTTGACCAGACCTTGATGACCTTATCTAATAAATCGCCCACACCCTTTACGTTGAGGTAGGTCTCGTATTGCCCGGGGTGGCTGACAGGACCCGCAGAACGCACCGACACGGCCATATCCGGAGTGCCTGATTTTCGAGTTAGCTCAAGATAACGGGACGCAATCAACTCCGCCATCTCTCCAGGCATCTCTTTGGATTCCACAATTTTTCGGATGCTCTCGCTGGCTGCTGTGAATTGCGATAAATTGAGAGAGTCGCTGACATGTTGAGCCACATAGCTACGAATCTCCTGCTCAGCCCCGGTTTCGGACAAGAACCTTTGATAGGCGTCCACTGAAAGGGCAAACCCGGCCGGCACGCGCATGCCCATTCGGGTCAGCTCTCCCAGGTTCGCAGACTTTTTCCCCACCACCTCATTATGATCCCTGCCCAATTCCTCAAACCAGTACAGCCATTTCTCTCCTGCCACGAGGCTCCTCCTCTGCGATAGGAATTCATTCAGGGACTTTGTAGATTTTGCACAACATGCCCCTGAGATTGGTGGAAGCAATCTGTGAATTATAAGGGGGCTCGCTGTCGGTTAGAACATTGATATTTGATTCTTTCCAGCCGTGCAGACTCTCTACGCTCTGTTCTGGAAACCACCACCCATAACTGAGGGCTACCACCCTGGGATCGATACCCTCAGTGAGAAACGCCCTCTGCTTGATTCGACCCCGCTTGTTCTCGATATACACCCATTCTCCCTCTTTAATGCCCAAATCCCTCGCTGTTTCCGGGTGTATTTCTACAATGGGGTCCGGTTCCATCCCGCGCAGGCTGGCTATCTGTCTATTGTTCGAGTGGCGGAATCCCTCATGATGCCATGAAGTGAGAATCAGGGGGTATTCCCTTGCCAGCCCAGGATCACTGCGCGGCGTCTCAGGGGGCTCCTGGTACACGGGGATAGGATCGTAACCCCATTTCTCAAAAAGGGCGGAGTAAATCTCCACCTTACGAGAGGGCGTGTTAAAACCATCCCTTTCATGCCTTCTGTATCCTTTTCCGGCAGTGAAATCCCCTATCCTTCGAAACTCCTCAAAAGTAACACCCATAGGCTTTAGAATAAGGTCTAGGGCCTCATCCACGTTTTTCCAAAAATATTGTCCCAATCCCAGCCTCTTGGCCAGTTCATTGATCATTTTCTTATCCGGCCACGCTTCGCCAATCTCAGTCACCTTTTGCCGGACATGAACAAAAGGCGATCTAAACCCAACACCATCCACCTCAAGGTAAGTGGCAGCGGGAAGAACAATGTCGGCCAGTTCAGCCGTCGGAGTCATAAACTGATCCGCAACATAAAGAAAATCCAGCGCCACAATGGCCTTATAGACCTCCTGGGCATTGGCCCAGGTGATGAGGGGATTATTGGCATGGACGCACAGGACCGTGACAGGATATGGCTCTTGATTGAGTATGGCTTTCATCAAAAGCTGGGACGGCACGATACGAACCATGGGCGAAGGAGCGAAATGCCACTCGGTTCCGATCATCTTTTTTCGTTGCTCTTCACCCATCTTTTCATCCAGCGTGAAACTCAAAACGCCAGCCTGACCTGGAGCATAGGTAGGCTTAAGGCCTAAGGGAAGATCTGCCCAATCTATATCGCCGCCAGGAATGCCCAGATTACCGGTGATCGCCCTTAGAATGGCTATGGCTCGTGCCGTCTGCACGCTGTTGAGGTCATCGTCCATGGCATTGCCGTCCTGGATGGATGCCGGTTTTGTTTCGGCATACAGCCTTGCCGCCTCAATAATTTTTTCTGATGGGACCCAAGTGATCTCTTCCACTTTTTTCACAGGATAATCTCTGACGTGTTGCCTTAGTCTATCAAAGCCGACCGTCCATTGATCCACAAAGGCGCGATCGTAAAGCCCTTCGGTGATGATGACATTCATCATACCCAGGGCCAGAGCCAAATCGGTCTTTGGCCTCGGCTGCAGCCATATATCGGCCCTCGCAGCTAAGCCGGTTTTGCGGGGGTCAATGACGATAAGCCTCATGCCTTGTTTCAATGCCTGCTGAAACCGCACATCATTGGGAAGATGGGTAAATGAAATGTTGGCTCCCCACATCAACATGCACGCTGGAGGGTAATCAAGATCAGGGGAGGCGTCCGTCCCTATCGTGCTATAGCCATAGGTGATCG
>JAHECH010000001.1 GCA_024641835.1 Deltaproteobacteria bacterium | reverse complement strand
CGGCCGCGATTCATGACATGGTACCATCCATCAGGATATTCTATGCGAAGCGGTCTTGACATGATGTTTCTCACATTACAATCATCCCAAAAACAGGTCAAGAGCAGACTTGACCCCTTAATAACGCCTTGCAAATGTGAATGCGTTCAGATGACTGTTGGGACCCCGTTACACACTATGGGGATCAAGCGAGGGGATGACCACGATTCTTCGCTAAGCGTATCTTCAGCCCTCCCTGGTGAGACGGCTCCTGTCACAGAAACTCAGAGATTTCTCCAAGCCTCTCCGTCGGGCCATGGGCATGGCCTCTGCCCTGCCTGAACCGGCAGGTAATGCCTGAAGCCGACCCTGACTCGATCGCTGATGCCGCCAAGTCCCACTGTTTGCGCGTACAAGGGAAAGAGCGGATTTGTTTAATCAATAATCAAGGTACGAACCCGATCATTCAATCTGGCAGTCTCTCCTCGTTTACAGTTACTCTTCCAGCTTCCAGATGGATAGCAAGATTCAGCCCAGTTGACCTTCCGCTCTTGGTACTGCGCTTATAGGAATTCAGACGCCGAACGCATTCGTCGATCGCCAGATTTAGCTTTAGAGCCTCCTCAAACGTCATCATTACATTGAGAATCTTGGTGTCGGGTTTCAAATCCAATCGCTTCGGGCTCGTATTGCAGAACGAGCAGCCGCCGAACGAGAACGTTTTCTTGGTGGGTTCCTGTATCATCTTTTCCCTCCCTTAGCAGATTTGATGTGTCTCATTGACCATCAACAACCACTGCATTTAAGAAACCTGCCCATTGGGCGAGCATCTTCGTGTCAATCGGCTTGGCACCTGCATCGACAATGGCCTTGTTGTATTGGCTTTCAAAAGTATATAGAGGTTTGCCACTTGTAAGTATGGCCTTGCAAAATTCTTCTGTCTTTCCCCCAGGTTCGGCGTAGGCCACGAAAACTGCCGCAGCAAGGGCACCGACGAACTGGTTCCTGCGCTGGGATGCCTCTGCGGTCGGTCTCTTGACCTTTTCTTCAAAAGGCGATAGGAGCAGAACCCTTTTCTCACCAACGCCTGCCTTAAGATTTTTGCTCAAGCGCATATTCTGAATGCTGCGGGGAGGGCAAACCACGACCGGCTGGCTCCCTCGCAAGAGCAGATCCACACAGTCCTTTTCTATGGGCGTATGAAAGCCACTGATGACCGGAACGCCGGCGTCTCGCAGTGCCCGAGCCAGATCATAGGTCCGCAAAATCAAGTCACCCGGGCATTTGATGGAACAGAAAAAGCCGAGCAGGGGCCTCTGGAGGATAGATGCGTCTCCCAGCGCCCATATTTGAGGGAAAAGAGCACCATCCTTTTTATCTCGGAAGTAGGTGGAATCTTCCCTGCTTTTGGGGGTTATGAGCTCGATATGTGGCTGCATACTTTCGTACTGTTTCCCCAAAACTACCTCTTAGGTATTCGATCTGAATCACGGATAGAAAAGCCTATTCGGAAGCTATCAGCACCGATCACCCATTGATTGCTAAGTGATCAGATAAGCAATTTCCTAGCTGTTACAGGATCTTGCCTGTTTATCCAGGATTTATCCAGAATTTATCCAGAAATTCTCTGATTAAATTCTGGATATCTAAATAACTGAACTATGCAGCACATACCGGCGCCCCTTGCCCCTTCCCCTTGGGCGTATTTTCCTTTTTTTGGAAAGCTTTGTGAGAAGATAGTAAGCGCGAGCATCGTCCACGCCCACAAGATCCCGACATTCCGTATTGCTGATTGAGCCGTGTTCTCTCACATAGGCCAGAATTTTGTCCTCATCTGTTTCAATCTTTGCTTCTGTTGCAGCTCCCGCTAAGATCTTAAGAGAATAAGAAGTCCAACGACCTGCGCCTCTTTGTTCAACAAGCCCAGTTTGAACCAGCCCCCTTAGCTCCTGACCGGCCACTGTAGTATCTACGTGGTTGAGTCTGCGGTACTCGCTGTTTGTTATGGCATTATGATGGTTCAGGTAAACCAGTGCGAGGCGCTGCCGGTCATTGAGCTCCAGTCCGCTAAACTGGTTCAACCAGGCAATAGCTTCGGGATTCATAAGGGTGTGGTTCATGAAAACGACCTTGAAAGAGGATCGCCGGTCATCAAAGCGGGGCGGTTCTAGGTTGGCTGCCCGCATGGCGTAAAGCATGGCTTTAATACCGCTCCCACGGTTCTCTACAAGGTGCGTATCTTCCATCATCCGCATGAGGCGTGCGTTGCGAGTGGAATGCTCCTCCTCAATATTCTCTACTGTCACATTCCCGAAGAGTCCGCCTGGGCTCTGAACCTCAAGCCGGTCGGCGAACATCCGGATCTGAATGTAACTCCCCCTGACATAGGAGCTGTAGTCCCTGTGGGCCACCGCATTGCACACCGCCTCCCGCACTACTTCCTGGGGGTATTCCGGAATTTCCTTTCGAAAAAGTCCTTGTATCAGGGTAGACTTACGCATGGCCCCTAGCACATAGGTTTCAGCCTGTTCCACCATCTCCGGAATAGACCCTTCAAAAGATCGATTATCCACAAATCGCGCGTCGTGAGGAGTCTTCTCTTCTTCGGTGGTGCCGTAATACTGGATGAATGTAATCATCAATTGCGGAAAGAATTCTTGTGGATACTTGCCGAACATGAGGAGGCCTGCAAGAGTGGGACGCAGGATACCCTTATCTTGCCGCATTACGTTCAACCGCACCAAGACGTCCTCAATGGGGCCCTCCAAGAATCCCGCCCTCGGCCTGGCCTTCCGCATCCGGTCCAGGTAGCGGTCCAGGAGTTCCCGATTGAGGTCATCAACCGTAGCGCTTGGGACCATTTCTTCATCGTTTAATGGTTGGCCGCGGCCGCTCAAATAGCCGAAAACTTCATATTCGGTCATAGGCCGGTTGGTATTCCCCACCCTGATGTAGGCGCCCTTTGGCAGGCCCGCATTGTTGTAAAAGCAGGGCTTCTGAGCTGCAGAGACTTCCTCGACCTCGATTGCAGCCACTATTTCGCCATCGATTTCGTCTATGGTGAACGCAGGGCGAAGCGCCGGCTCCATTTGATCCGAAGCCACACTGCTGAGCTCTTCTTGCAGGCGCTTTAGGTCGCCAACGCCGACGATCTCGAAAGCGCGGGCTTCGTCCAGACCAAATACAACCACTCCTCCCCCAGGGCGGTTGGCAAAAGCCGAAAGGGACTCATAAAGCCGTTTGGGGGTTCCACCCTTCGCTGTCTTCACCTCGACATCATCAGACTCGCTCTGACGTTGTTGGATCTCTTCAACAAGTTTTCTGAGTTCCTCTGGCGTCATCGAATCTGTCACTACAACGCTTTTTAATCTGGATAGAAATCCGCCATTAATCCCGAGCCCGGATTTTGAAAAGGAATTGGTCAAGGCATTAGGGAGATTCTTCATTATTCAAAACAGGCTTGACGCTGAACCTCCCTTTTTTGTGCTTTTATCTCTCCTTGGAGTAAAGGGATACAATTTACCTACTCGCATCCGAGCAGCTGGATTTCAAACCAATTTGATAGATAGGAACGATCTTATAGTCCCGGAAATCTTCGTTGAAGATGTCACATGGCCTCCTGAAACCATTTTGAAGCCTGCTTTTGACGCATTGTGGAATGCGGCCGGGCAGCCTCAATGTCCTTTCTATGATTCTCAAGGGAATTGGAATCCAAGATAATTCTGATTTCGTGCTTTACTTACCCATTCTTTGTGCGCTCTGCCCCAAACTCGCATTTCATAGGTTGATAACACCGAAATCGTCATAACTGCCTGCCATCACAACGAAATGGCAATTCCAAAGCCTAGATTTATCCCAGTAAGTATTACCGGCCTTGCTGGCCGGGCTTTCTCTTCCGTTTGCTCCTAGTGATTATGATCGGATTTACTTGCTGGGAGTTTGGGTTGAAGATCTTGGAGGAGGATGGAAATGGTGAAGTCAGGTAGCGGTGACGGAGGGCTATAATGATTTGCAAACGTGAATGCGTTCAGATAACTCTTGGGACCCGGTTACACACTCGACGGGGAGGTGGATGGGGTGACCATGGTAGGAGGCACCTGTCCAAAATTCATTCGAATCTAGCTTAGGTCGCTCTTGTATGTGCTCGTTCGACCGGATACTCATAATTGTTCGGGAATTGCGGAAAGGACAAGGTTATCACTGGGCAAAAATCTCAAGATAGTTTGCCTTCAAAGTGGCAAACCGCCAAATTACAAGATCGACAACTGAAACGCGATCACCGACAACGGAAGTGATTTCGTTGCACAGTTGCTCTGGGGTCGCGAAGCCAGCAGCGGCGGCAACCCGCAACAAATGACGGTCAGGCTTTACCACGTCAAGACCTATGTTCTTTGCTAGATGGTACGATGTTGCTGGTCCCATGAAAGGCAGAGACTGAATGAATTTCACACCATCTTCCTGTATCTGTCTCTTGACTATCTTGAAGCCTTGCCTGCATATTCGCTGTGCTATTGAAATGATGGCCTCTATCTTCCTACTGTTTCGGAAAACATCGAGAGCTCTTTTGCGACATTGCTCCGAATCGTCGATGATTTCCGTTGCGCTTCTCCAATAGTGAAAAGCCCCTGATAAAGAGGGAAACTTTCTTCGGATGACTACTTCAGCCATGCCTGATGACAAGACGACCCAAGCAGACTCTCTTAGGAAATCTGACTCTGTTATATGCCACAGCATAAGGCTATCCTGCCAGTCAATTTCTTCCCCATAGCCTTCTTTGAGAACATACTCTTTAGCTATTAGATATGCCTCAACGATACGGTGAATCTTGTTCATTTCTTTGCGGCTCGGTGGTATATATTGGCGCATCTTCATATCTTTTCCGGTTTCCTGCTCGCCTTCGAGATAGATCGCTTGAGCAGAATCAGCCGAAGCAGAAAAAGTGGGCACCCCGGGGCAGAGTCGGACATCCCGCTGATCTCCACCTTTCTCAAGTGCCGTGCTTTAAGGCCAACAAAAAGCCTATCGGGAATGCCGACAATATTGTTCATTGCCTCCCAATATGCCCGGTCAAGATCCACCATCCGATCTAACGGCCATGACCCGTCTTCCTGCCTGCACCCTCTGAATTCCCAGAGGACTCTGCCTAGTTTCTGGATAGCTTCCTTGTGGCAGGCAGCCATACCTTTCCAATCGGCTCTCAGAGCCACCAAGGAAGAAAAAAAAGCAACAACTGAAGCAACACCAAGAAGATACTGTACATCACTCGGAGCGAAGCCTATCCGGATGAACAAATCATCACGGGCAAATGTTGTGGCGCAGAAAACCACGGAACAGGCCAAGAACAAAATGTCGATAAACAAGGCACGACGCGTGTAGCGGTCCCTTAACACTGCATGCATCGAAAGCATCTGGGTCAAGAGCCTAAACTGGCGACTCAACTCCTTGGCAGTTATATCCACTACCCTTACGGCTCCAGAATTCTCTTCCATTCCTCAACTGTCTTTGCCGCGTTCAATTTCCTCACAACGCTGCCCAACGCATCGGCGACAATTCGTCGTTCTGTACTATATGCCTTTCCAAGATAAGAATCGACTATTCTGAACTGTCCTGTGACATCTTGGATAGGGCTCAGCACCCTTTTTGAAGACTGCTCCAGGATATGAGTGAGCAAAGCCTTTACTGTCTTGGCTCCTCGATATCCCTTTACAGCCTCGACAGAAAGAGACTCAATGTGATATCCGGTCAACTGCTTCTGCTCTGGGAAGCCTGCGTTTATTGACTTCATCAGTTTGATTGTAGGCACCAAGGTGCTATCGAGTCTCTCATTCGCTGTTGTAAGTGTTCGTTGAAACGCTTTTGGATTAGTCTCTTTCCACTCATTCGCCCTCGCCTGCGGTATAAGAATATTCTTTCCAATGCGAATAGCAGGAAGCAACTGAATCTCCGATCCCTCACGATAAACCACTGTAATGGCCATCCTCCCCTTTTCCACTGACTTGACTTTGTCATATGTGATTTCGTCCTGAAGTGATTTATATAAAGAGTCGAGGACTTCCTTCGGAGACTTACCAGCCGAATCCTCTTTGGTCATTATTACCAGGGCATCAACGTCGCTAAGACCGTCGACGTAAGTGTGCTTTGCCACAGAACCACCAAATAGGAACTTTTCCATCTCAACCTTGTCTTCTAGGGCACTTGCAATTTCGTCAAGGCGCTCCGAGGTTTCAGCTGAGTCTCTCTCACAAGATGCAAGCACCACTTTCAGAAGATTGGCCACATCGCTATCCAACCTTTGCCGGTCTGTTTCCTGTTTAGAATCCAGGGCCAATCTTTGAAGAACCGGGTCAGTTCGAGGGAAATAGCTCCTTCCCCCTCCACTTCCGCCCATCAGGTGCCTCCTTTCAATTCCGGGACGCGCGTGCACAAAGCATTATACGCGATTTCAATCGCCTTGTGGTGTGTACTGAAAATGGAAAAGTCAGGCTTCCCCTTATCCACGAATTGTCTCATGCGGAGAGTCAGGGTATCCAAATAACCGAGGTTCTTCGCAAGCCTTATGGTCTGAGCCTTTTTCCACGAGGTTTGAATGCCAAGGTCCAAAGCCGTATAGGAATCTCTCGGAATTGCGGCATCGCTGAAATATCCATATCGCAGCCAGGAGACGCCGTCAAAGATCTCGGCTCCTGCAAAGAAATAGAGGGGGGATGTCACAGGATCAAGACCACCCCATACATGGATCGGACCGTCTATACCCTTCTTGTTCATCGCAGTCCGCAGATTGGCGATGTCGACAAGCTTGTCCAGAATGGTCCCTCCCAACTCTTTCTCAGTGACCCCGATGATATGGAATCTTCGCATCTTCTCGATACTGAAGATGATTTCGTCCAAATTAACAAATCTCTTGTGAACCGACGGCCTGATGATAAAGTCATGGAGGTATTCCGGATATCGGTTGAACAGGGCTTGCGCTGACTGGATTTGTATCTCAATGTCTTTTCCAATGGATTCGTGATCGAAATTGGTGATGGCGATAGGACGGTTCTTTGGCAAAGCCGACAGGACTCGCTTATAGGACTCCAAACGATAGTTCTTATCCGGCGTGTAAGGGTCTTGCTTTGGTTCAGTTGAGTCGAAGTCAACAGAGAGCTCATACCCACCACTGTCAATGATGACCAGTTCTTTGTTCCCATAAAAGCGTTCAGGCCTCACAAGGTACTTGTGGGAGATATCGTAAGCGCTAATAAGAATTGAGTCGTTTATGATAGGCCCGGTCAGTTCTAATGCGTCATTGACCTCTGAGATCTCGCGTTTCAATTCCTTATTCTCAACAAACGGAAAGCCTTTACTCGAAAAAGATGGGACTAGCCGGGGCATGTCGATAGTCGCACCCTGCGGATGCTGTAGGACCGATCTACGTGCTAGCATACAGTCGCTCCAGGTCCTGGCACGAGAGACAAATGCCACAAGGTTGGTTTTCCCCCCGTTCACAACTGTAAGTCAAATCAAGAGGCACTCCTCTCGATTTAGAATATTGCCAAATGTCCCCCTTCGTCCATTTCAGGAAAGGTGCCCCTATCTGAACCTTTCCCTTTGTATATGTATCAAAGAGCGACTGCATTTTTCGAACAAAAAGCCCTTTGCAGTCCTGATAGCGCGTTCCAGCATGGATACCAATGGATAGAATTCCCTGGTCTTCTGGCAGTTCTATCAGGGCTCCCATAAGGAGAAATGCATTTCGCCCGAGAATCAGCCCACTTGTTTTTTGCTGCACCCCCATCCACTTAAGTTTAGTTAGAGGGATGCGATAATGTTTAGCGACGGCCTCCGCTGCCCGAACTTCCCTTGGCATAGCGATTTGGCCATAATCTACGAATATTCCGGCCACTGAGAATCCTTGTTCTAAGTAGAAGGCCAAGCATGCGGTTGAGTCGATCCCTCCGCTCAGTAGAACCCATGCCCTGGGGTTATTTGTGATGTGTTTTGACGTTTGAGCCATCAGCCATGGTATTCTGGATTGGAGAATGGGCCTCGAATCCGTCCACCTTCAATTACCCGTCCACTCCCCATATACCGCATCCCTTTGATAGATTAGGCCACAAAGCTCCAAGAAAAAACTAGACCCCATCCCTCAACCTGAGAAATGGGGTTCTGTATCCGCCTCTCTTTGGTGCAGCCTTTTTTTCATGCAAACAGGCCATGTCCACCAGTGAGTTTTGGTTGCAAATGGTAACTATCTGTAACAAAAGACGAAATTTAGGGGTAATCTACTCTGGTTGTTAGTGATTGTCAACCTTGGCGTTTTGCCTCAGCCCAATGGTGTTTTGCTCTCCAGACGACAGATCTTGAGGCTGGCAAAAATGAATTGATGATGCAGGATGGAAATTTGTCCCTTGCCGACATACATCTCCCACGATGCCTCTTTGCTGATGGCCTGGATGGGCAGGTAATCCTCAATCAGCCGCCGGTCGTTAATGAACTGAATTGTCTTCTGAATTTTGTCGCTTTTCATCTGGTCCGCATCTTCGCAACTGGGTTAGCGCTAAGTATTTCAACTATATCCGGCGGCGTCAGCTTAGCCACCGCGACTTGCTGGTTCAGGTGCTCAAGAACCTTCTAATCGCTTAGATTGGGAGAATTAGCCCTGATTCGGCGAAGAACTTCTGAAACCCGCTCGCACATGCCCTTCAGTTGTACTGGCGATACATGACAAAGGGATTTAGCATACGGTAATGCATCTTGGGACACTACTTTGCGCGGTGTTTCGATCAAAGGCAACACCTGAGTTGCATCGCTGCATTTGCGATTACCCCGGACCCAATCTTCATGGCTTTGCGCCTGCCTTACAGCATTGACTCCGATGGTGTCACCAGGCGTGTGATCCGACTTGGCCTCGTGAACAATATATAGATCATTTCCGATTGACCAGATGCAATCTGGCCCGCCATCGCCGCGGGGCAATTCAGATCGGAATCCAAGCATCTCACCAAGAACTTTCAACCCTCTATGAAATGTTTTGTGCTCTGTGGCTTGAAGATCCTTAATCGCCTGGGAAACCTCTCGCTCGAACCGTTTACCTACAGTTCCCCACTCAGTGAGTTTGTCACGGATGTTTTCCACGGCAATGGCCGCAACTTCGTTGGGTGCACTGACATCCACTCCAGCTCGGGCAGAACGAGCTAGGCGGGCGAACCAACTGATCGCCGAACAGCACTTGGATGCGCGCTTCAAAGCGTCCTTAGCCGTTTCGGAAAGATCATCCTCTCCGGTTGCCTCATAAAGGGCCATAGCTGCATCAGCCGCAAGATAATACCACCAGCCTCGATAGCCCTTTGTCTCGTCACCGCCTAACCCGTCTGCAATCCTGCGAGCGAGTTCCAAAGCTGACTCATAGTCTCCTTTCCACATCGAGTAAAGATAAGATACCTCGTCGGCTACCACGGAGAAAAGTCGTTCTGAAATGGGATCAGCGTTCCTCGATTTTTGTTCCCTCAGGTTTATTATTGCATTCTCAGCATCTTCCCATTCTTCGCTTTGAGCTAGAAATGCGTTCCACAGGCCCTCGAACTGTTCTCCCTTTGTGTCCTTGCAGTTTTCGATTCCAAATTCAAGTTCGGACTGGAGTTCAGGATTAAGAATGCGTCGATTTTCCTGTTTTAGGACAAAGTCCACAAGTGGACGGCCCCATATGAATATCACTGCAAAATCGTTGTCTGATCGCGTACAACGGCCAACTCCTTGTGTGAACCTAGTGAGTACACGATCGCGAAGGAGTGAAAAGGCAGCAATTCTGGACCACAAGAATTTCTCCTGGAGGTTTGTTCCGCTCGGCAGCCCGCCCATGATGAGCAGGCGGCAGGCGTCATCGGGAAGATCTAACCCATCGTATCGACAAAGAACCAAGGCTGAACCCTGGCTCTTCGAAAACGGCTCGATTGAGTCCTCTATGTCCGCCGCTCCAAGGACGGTTACGCCCTTTTCAGCAAGGGCAGCACCAAAAGCAGCAGCTTCGGGCTGACTAGGTGTGAGTACCAAGGTTCTTTGAGTAGCCTGAACAGCCTTCAGCAATACTTCCATCGCCTCCGCATCAGCCATGGCCACTTGCGGCGCTAGGAACAGCCGCCGGCCACTGCCACGTTTATCCCAACCTGCCGGGACTGGTAATCTCTTGATGGATGAAATCCCGGTGATTCGTTCAAGCTCCCCACCAGCTCCGAGGGTGGCGGACATGTAAATTCGCTGATTAGCCTGTGTGAAGGCAGTGTGTGTGAGTGCTGGTGGGATGAAGGGACGTAGCAGAATCGAATCCCACGATATGAAGATACCGCAAGCAGCAACGTGCTCTTTAATCAGTTCCCAAGAATACCAAGATGGGCTCTGCTTTTCTAGCTTGGTGTCCAGCAAATCTCGCAGACCCTTTTGGAATGCCCGTACATACTTGCCAGGTATCAACTCAATAAGATCCGTTCGGGATCGATCACCACAAATATCGGCATAGAAGGCCGAAGGGAGTCCCTCCTGAAACAAGTCCGCGACGGCCCTATAGAGCTCTCCGGTCGCCTTTCTGTTAATTTCAACTGACCACATATTTGAGATGTAATTCTCGCTGGCGTGGGCATCATCCAATATAAGTGTTTGGGCATCACGAATGCGCGGGCGCGAGTTGAAAACTCCACTGTAAGTAGTAACACCTATTGCTTTGCTCGATTGGAACTCGCTGAACTCAAGGGGGGGATAGTCTTTTTGTTTGCCAACAAAAACGTGTGCTCTGATGCCATACTTCAAGGCTTGCGCCCCGACTTGGCGTGCGAGCTGGCGAGTCGGGCATAGATAGGCCACCCGTTCGTCAAAAAGCTGACGACGGAACTCGGCAATGATTAGTCCAACCAGCGTCTTGCCCGCGCCGGTTGGAAGTTCTATAGCCACATCTTTTGCGGTTTGGAAGTTTTGATGGTAGTCCCTGAGAATGTCAGCCTGATGCGACCACAGATGTTTGATGTCCGGGGAGCGGCCGCGTAAGTCGCGGAAAAGACCTTCGGGATCTGTAGCCCGCGGGGTACCGCCAAAGATTGTCTTGAACACCCCCCTTTTTTCCATGATCATTATCCTTTCCAGGTCAATCAGAAATGTGGGAATTGAAATGAATCCCATTCACCCAAAATCACGCAGAAGCTGTCCGGCACAACTTCCCGCTAGACCTGCTGGTGTTTCGCCACCGGGTTATGGTTGGACATAATCTCGGGTGATTCGCCCACTGCGTCATCGCCCAAATGGAGCTAGTAGGTCTCAGCCACTTGCGGGGCCTACTTCTTTCCACTGGTAGTGGGACATGAAACTCGCCTTGACGCCTCAGCACCGATCCGTGTGCGCGGAAAGCGTGAGTAACCCGGCTGAACTTGAAAGTGGAGTTGGATGAGGCTCCAATCAGAATCATTTATTCCATAGACTCTTCCAAGTACCGTTTGATTCTTTCCCTGTTGGCTCCCAGGCTTGAGAACTGCTTCTCGCAGACGTCGCTATAGCGGGCCAGCACCTTCCGATTAATCATCTCCTGGTCTTCAAAGATCGCAAGGGACCGGAAGGCAAGGCCCCATTTTTCAAACTGGAGCAGAGTGATTGTGGCATCCCGGGTCTTGTCGTCGCTCGGGAGTGCATAAACCAAGACTGGCTTTGGCATCCCGTTGACCCTACAATCGGCTGTATACTTTCCATCCGGATCATGGAGAGGATCGTTCCAGTCAAACACCCTGCGATGTTCAGGAACGGATTCCTCCATGAATGCTCTGAAATCGTCCATGAAGGTGGATCGGACCCTTTCGCGAGAGAGATAGGTGATGTCCGTGATCTTGAGCAGCCCTTGGACAAAACTGTACAGGGCATTGCCGTATTGGTCTTCTTCTATGGTGACTCTCAGTTCTCCTTCCCTGTCCTGGACCTTGAACACTGATAGGGCGTTCGAAATGATCTTCTGCCTGGTCCCTCGTTGAAGGTCTTTCTCATCCAGGTCGTAGGTCAGGTGCATGTATGTGTGCCCTTCGTCCGAGAGTATCCACGCCCCATTATCCCTCTTCAGGACGATCGAGAGATGGTCGCCATCCTCAAACATGAAAGGAGTGAAGACGCGAAAACGGTCCATGCCTTCACTTGAGATTCTGAGTTTGTCGCAAACCTTTTCTCGGAAATCCTGTTCAATCTTCTGTGGATTCATAGCTCAAATCTCCTCAAAGAGCGACTTCTGTGTTCCGGGAGGAATCTCGAACCCGCAGTCCTCAATCAGGCACGAAACTGCCCGCCGAAAGTCAGAGAAACGGTCCGTTTTCTCAGCATAGGAATCCTCCCTTGCACCCATCAGCTGGTACCGCTCCGTAGCCTGATGAATATGGTAATCGTAGAATGACGAACCCTCTATGATATTCGTGTGCTCATGGCTTTTCCCATTATATCTTCGGAGCCTGAACAAGATGTTTGAGTTTGGTGGCCTGTACGCCAGGATGATAGAGAAATCGAGAGGGTTTGAGATGCTCTGTCGCAAGACGAGGCGAAACTCGCTTCCGCTCTCTCCTTTGAGATCCATTTCCCGCTCTTTGTGACCCCTCTTGGGCCTGACCAGTATCCTCGTTCGATAGTCGGCAGGAAGGGGTTTCTTCTCGCCTATCAGAACACCGATTTCCTGGTCTGTAAAGATATCAGCCACTTATCCTCCCGCCTCGGTCTTGCATTTCGTCGATCGCTGCCGCAGGAATCTCGAAAAAGCGTGAAGCAACCATCAACAACAAAACCCCATCCCTCAAATTGAGAAATGGGGTTCTCTATCCGTCTCTCTTTGGTGCAGCCTTCTTTTCAATGAAATAGGCCATATCCACCAGTGAGTTTTATTTGTCTGGGGTAACTATCTGTAAGAATTGCCGAAGTTTGGAGGCAATTTACTCTGGTTGTTAGTGATTGTCAACCAAAGCATTTTCCTTCGCTTTAAAGGCTACTTGGAGGACTTTTCCTTGCTGTTCAAGAAAGGTTGAGCCGCCCTATGATCATCTCTTGCCAGAGCCTTAACAGGCCGGGACTCCTCGACTTGATTTTTGTATGCATTACCTTTAATAAATTTAGGGGTATTGCTTTGTGGCATCAAATATTTGCTTGCAATCGGTTTTTAGACTTGATACTAATCATCAATACCTTTAAATAATTCAAGGGTGTAGATCCCTGTTATCAAGCGGGGCGTTGGAAATGAAACTACAAGATTTCTTCGCAACACACCCGGTCTTCACCTATCAGGACTTAGTGGAGTTTCTCTCAGATAAAGGCTCCACCAATGTCAAAACGCGCGAGTCCATCCTGAACCATCATACGAAGAGCGGGCATCTTCTGCGGGTCCGGCGTGGGCTTTATGTCACAGTGCCGCCTGGACTCACCCCTGAAAAATGCCCAGTTGATCCATACCTGCTTACTTCGAGAATGGCCCCTGACGCAGTCCTTGCCTACCACACCGCCCTTGAGCTGCACGGCAAGGCGTACTCAGTGCGCGAGGAGTTTGCGTATCTCACACGATCAAAAAGCCGTCCACTGAATTTAAGAGGCCAAAGATACCGTGGGGTAGCCCACCCCAGGAAGCTGAGAGAAAAAGGACAGGAGTCCTTCGGCGTGACGTCCGTTGATAGGCAGGGACTGGACGTCCGAGTGACCAGCTTGGATCGTACCTTTGTGGACGTGCTGGATCGTCCTTCCATGGGAGGAACCTGGGAAGAGATATGGAGGTCGCTTGAGTTGATCGAGTTCTTTGACCTTGACAATGTGGTTGAATACACCCATCTCCTGGGCAATGCGACAACTGCCGCGAAAGTGGGTTTTTTTCTGGAGCAACATCAGGATACCCTGATGCCTGATGAGGGTCACCTTGATCGTCTTGGTTCATTTATACCGGTGAAACCTCACTACATGGTCCATAAGGGCCGAACAGCTGGCCGTTTCTTAAAAAGATGGAATCTCGTGGTGCCACCTGAAATACTGGAAAGAAGATGGGAGGAAGTGGGTTGAAGCTCTCACGAGAAAGGATCGTTTACGGTGCGATGAACCGAAAGGATTGGCGTACTGTGTCGGTAGATGACATCCGGTATGGTGCTGCTGAGCTGGCAAATGAGTTGACTCCTGTATTGCGCATTGATGAGCCGGGTTATGTTCGTGAACCTGAAAGATGGGCTTCCCGTGTCGTTGAAGAGTGCCGGCAGGCCATCTCCGTCGTGTTACCATTCACACAAAGAGAGCGCGAGTTTCTTGACCACATCCTGGACCATGGAGACATAGACCCTTCCTTGATTACGGATGATGAAGAGATGATGAAAAAGATACAAAATCATCCCGGCCTGCAGTGGAAGGCTTTGAACGTAAAGCAGTTCAAAGGAGAACGGTAGGGCGGAGATCAGAGCCGCAGGCGGGGATACCCGAAGGGCATTTTGACCCCCAGCCGGAGACGAGGATTACACAGAATTCGGTTTAGAAAACCCCAGTTTTACTTACTCACAGTCGTCAAATCCTTCTATCTTCTAAACCACCATGGGCGTCAGGGTTCATCTACTCTATATCATCCTCCCGCTCCTTACAGGTGCATGATGGACACTCTCCCCAGTGCGGGTGGCATCGGGGAATTGCGCCCCTCCTGTATTTGGACATTTCTAATTTCTGCGTGCCCGCAAGGCAGCCCTTCCTGCCCTATTGTGAGCCGCACTTCGCCTGCGCCCTATGGGGTGGCGGGACTTGCGCTCGGAGCGGAGCATGAGATGGGTGCGGATCGGAGATTGTTGGGGCGTTATGAGGCATGTCAGCGGCAGATCGATCCAGGAGCCAAAGGCACACACTCAAGGAATCTTGAGGAAATCTCGAATCGATTCGAGACAAATCAAAAAACTTGACACATGTGGATGGGGAGCATATAGTTCTTACGTCTACCCCAGTGGGGCCTTATAGGCTCCCTGGCCCCCGTTGGGTTGCGATCCAACGGGTTTTTTTGTCTCTTTCCTTACTCTGCATGAAGGGATTCCGCCTTCCACCATGAATCTCGTCACCTTCCTAGTCGATGGGTTCAATCTATACCACTCGGTGCGATCAGCAGAAAAAATTTTGCGCCTCTCGACAAAGTGGCTGGATATCAAGAGATTGTGTTCATCTTACTTGCACCTTGTCGCGAAAGCAGTTGGCGACAAAACGCGATTGGCTAATGTCTACTACTTTTCGGCATTGGCCACGCATATAGAAGCCGTTGACCCGGACGTGACTGCCCGGCACCGGCGTTTTATCAAATGCCTTGAGGACACTGGGGTCATAGTTGAGTTGAGCCGGTTTAAGCCGAGACAAGTAAAATGCCCGGAACCAAAGTGCGGCAAAATCTTCTTCAAACACGAAGAGAAGGAGACAGATGTGGCCATTGCGGTAAAATTACTAGAAGTGTTTCTCAGGAATGAGTGTGATACGGCGGTGTTAGTAACTGGAGATACGGATCTCGCCCCTGCTGTGAGAACAGCGATGTCCCTCTTCCCGACCAAAAGGGTGCTGTTTGCGTTTCCCTACCTTAGAAAAAACAAGGAACTGTCAAAATTAGCTTCAGGTTCATTCACAATAGACAAGAGCCAGTATGCAAGATATCAGTATCCAGATCCCTACATCTGTCTGATGGAACCGCAATTGGCAAACCGCCAACTTGGTAGTTTTTGCATTTTCTAGTCTTCTGAGGCCCTTGAGACGAAGCAAACATCACACATGAGAACCCAGCTCGATTCAAGATAGAATAGAACCCTCCGTCACTTTTCATAGTCAGCGCATTTCATCCGCACGATGATCGGAGTCTTGTGCCTCTTGGTTGGATAGAATTCCAAGTTATTTCCATGACTTCTTAGGCGAACATAACAACACTAGTGAATGGGGAGTACCTTTGGGGACGCCATGTCAATTACGGAAAAAGTCTCGCCTTTTGCCGGTGGGGCTTTTTTTTGGCGAGAATGGGTGGGTGGTATTCTACGGTGAGCTTGTCAGGATGGACTGTGATGCTCTTCACAAGCTTGCTGAGGAATAGCCGTTTCTGCTGGGCTCGTGAATCGGTTAGTAAAGGGTCTATAAATCTTGATGGAGGTGCTGCTCTCAGCAATTTAGCATCCCTTCCCCTGGAGAGAATTCGGGAACACTGGCCCAAGACATTGAAGGAATTGGAAATGGTAGAGCCTGCCATTGGTCATAGCTGATTACAAGGCGTAACAACTTCCGGTGGACATCAGGGATCTATGAGAGAACTCCAGAATCTTTCAGCATCCCAGGGTTTATCATAACCCATGAGACCATCTCCCCATACGAAGAGCTGATTGAAAATAGTTGTCCTTCTGATCATGGCTCTAACTAAGTCATGAAGAAGCCCCTTCGGCTTATTGAAGACGCACACACGGATACAATTGGCGCAGTCCATGCGATTCTTGGACCAAAACTGAAAGCATTTTTCTGGATTCGAATACCACTTCAGTAGTCCATGTTGATTCGACATGGAAGGGCCTTCCCTGGTCATATCTCCGTGTGGGAGGGCTTGAGAGGGGCAATTTTCTGCGCACTTGTTGCAAATCCGGCACATTGCTTCAACGCCGAAAGGGCGGTATTTATCGCATGCGAGAGGCAGATCTGTAAAGACTTTGCATAACCGAACCCGTGGTCCAAATGTCTCTGTTACGAGAAGACCCATCCGGCTGCACTCTCCCAGTCCAGCCGCCATGGCAAGGGGAACGCTGAGGGCCGTATCATTTCCGCAGGGAATCGCACGATAACCCAGGCCCCGAAGAAAGCTTGCTACAAGATTGCCCACAAAGGCCATATCAGAGTATCCCCGCCCCGTAGCGGCCCCGGCTATTCCGGTGAATCGCGAGCGAATAGCCTTGTAATCCATGGCGATAGCCATGACAACGGCATATTTGCATTCATCCGGAATTTCTAAGGGGTAGTGCTCACGGGTGATCAGGTTGAATTCATGGGAATAGACCCAGTTCGGGTGAAGTCGCGTGATGCCAACAAGATCCGCGCCAAGAAGTTTAGCCGCTTTTTTGACGATCTTACTCATCTCTTCAGGACTGCCTTGAACGGGGCCGTCTTTTTCCACCCAGTGGCGGATCTTTTCGGGAACGCCTTCCCACGAATAAAGCCCAAAGTTACTTCTTGAATTACCCAGACCGGCTGTCCACTCCAGGTTCCACGCAGCGTTGCGCAAGGCGTAGTCTATTTTGCGGTAACCGACCTGATCCTTGAATACGGCTTCTCTGTAAAAACGATGGGCATAGGGCTGCATCTTCTCATCCCACGCTGCCCGTTTAAACATCTCGTTCCTCTGGTCAAACCTATAGTTAGCCACAGGAAAAGGGACATCCCATCCCTTAGTTTTGTTGGATGTGAGAGAAGTATAATCTTCCTGTTTCTCAATCAGCATTTCTTCAAACCTCCATGATGCCGGTTTTAGGTCTTTCTCTGGCGAAACTTTCTGAGGCTTCTAACCTTTTTGGGCTTTTATCCCTGATATGAGCAGACCCTCCTTCACCCGGATGGTGCTGCTCCTCTACCATCGAATAGGCCAGCGCCCGACGGAAGATGCTAATCCGTTTCCGCACTCACCTTGGACTAACTGAACATTCAGCGCAGGCTGCCAACAAGCCTCGCTTAACGGCCCCCTGAGGTCTCTCCCTTCCAAGGGACTCCCCTCATTCTTTTTGTCTCATTCTCGTTTACCTGAAAGCTATGTGAATCAATTGAAACTCCATAGACTTCTCTAGCCTTTTGCAGCGAAATGATTCCATTTCGCACCTCTCCAGCAACCAAACTCGCGGGCCTAAGTCGAGGGTCTCCATATCCCCCGCCGCCCCCCGCCTCTTGGTAATACATCGTTCCGGATGGGATCCCATCAATCATGTCTTTGCTCTTGCATCGATACACGTGGCCATCCGGATAGATCAATTCTATCTTATTTAAAGTGCCGGGTTTTCCACCTTGCGCGCCGAAGGGAGGTTCTACATCCCCATCCCCAAAAGTCACCAGTTTTGTTCTTTCACTACCGATTCTAAATCTTGTTATGACTCCTAATCCCCCTCGCCACTGACCCTCACCCGCAGAGTCCGGCCAATATTCGTGCTCTAGAAGCAGATGAGGTGTTTGTTGTTCGAACATTTCATAATCCTGATCCAAAACCCCCCCTGACGCGTCTATCATACCTATATGATCATATCCATCACACCCCTTTATCGCTCCAGAGCCTCCCTTCATCTCCATGAATCCCAAGTCCACATAAGGTTCTCCTTTTCTAGGATCAATCGCTGTAATAAGTGAAGCCAGCAGCTCATTCCACTCCGCAGTGACACGGTCAGGTATGACGGGAGAAAGAGCTCGCATTATCGCGTCCGCATTATTGGGACATAGATGATTTCCGTAAGTAGTAGCCGCGGGGTAAGCTGCATTGAGAATTGTTCCTTCTGGTATGATGATATGAATCGGCCGAACCATACCATTATTATGCGGAATATCGGGATTTACCATTTGGAGAAAAGTCAGCAACGTAGCCGAGGCGCTCGACGTGTATGTCCCATTAACAAAACCGTCCGTCTGCTTATCCGTTTCCGAATAATCAAACCAGATATCCTCATCTTCCACGTCTATCTTCACTCGGATTTTATATTTTGAGCCTGGTGTCCTGCCATCATAGTAAACAGTGCTTTCACCATAATAGGTGCCATTGCAAATAGTCTTGATTTCCGCCCTCATCATCTTCTCGGTAGAATCGAAGAGATGTTCTTTATGGACCTCGAAGACTTCCAGCCCGTACCTCTCCAAAAGTCGGAGCATCCCTCTCTCTCCAACCACGCAACTTCCTATCTGTGCTCGCATGTCCTCTTGGACGATCTTCAATCGGATATTGGCAAAAATAAGATCCCATACATCTTCACGCAATTTCCCTCTATCATAAACCTTCACTGGCGGTATTCTCAATGCCTCCTGCCACACTTCGGTCGCATTCGGGTTGTATCCGCCTTGAACCGCACCTCCTATATCGGCTTGATGCCCCTTACAAGCAGCCCAACCCACAAGCTCCCCACCGTGAAAGATAGGCTTATATACAGCGACATCGTTATTTTGGTTTCCCATGGAAAACACATCATTATGAAAAATTACGTCTCCAGGGTTGATGTCATTCCCGAAGTAATCAATGATGTACTCACATACGGGTCCAAGAGAGAATGCCAGAATCGGCAGATTTTCTGTCTGCTCAAGCATCCTCCCCTTCGCATCATAGAGACCTGTAACAAAATCCTTTGCCTCGCAAAGAATCGGTGACCGGGTCGTTTGGCTCAAAGCAATGCTCATCTCCTCCGTAATAGACTTAAATCTTCGCTGGAGAATGGACACCAATACCTTGTCTATCTTATTCTTTTTCATTTGAGCACCCTTTTCCTAATCTCATCTTCCTCCGTCTTCAAATGAACGGTGTAAGAGCCATATTTGTCAACAAGTACGTTGTATTCCGGAGACACAAAAGTTGTTGTATTAACCTGTTCTATAATCGCAGGTCCCACTACTTTGTTTCCATATTGAACTCTAGCACCATCAAAGACGTCAATTTCAAGAAACTTCTTCTCCATAGGCAAGAATGCTCGTCTGCTACGCTTGTAAGCTTTCGAAGGATCTTCACCGTCATATGTCTCTTCTCTAAATACAGGCTTCTCGGTCTTACCAATACATGCAAATCTCATATTGATCAGTTCGATAGCGGTACCCTCATCTTCCAATGAATAGCCAAACAGTTTGTTGTGCTGCGGGTGGAATCGCGCTGCCATTGAATCAAAATCCACATTCGCCGCCTCTTCTTCGCTGATCACCACATTGACCTCATGATACTGCTTCACATACCGCAAATCCAATGAATGAACAAATTCAATTTTTTCCTTCTCTATACCCTCCGAAATGAGAAGATCCATACCTTCTTTTTTCATCTGATCAAACAGCCCTTTGAATTTCTTTGGGCTTGCCGCGTGAAGCGGCGTCGCGTAGGTCCTCACAAAATCGTGTTTGAGATCCGACATGAGCATGCCCGCAGCACAAAAGATTGATGACTCTTTAGGAATGATCATGACAGGAATTTCAAGCTCGAGTGCTATCATGCACGCGTGGTTGGGTCCAGCGCCCCCGGCCACCACCAGAGGGAAATCTCTAGGGTCATAACCCTGCTTCACAGACACCTCCCTTACTGCAGCCGCCATGTTCACATTAATAACATTATACATCCCAACAGCTGCCTCATATAGATCGCATTTCAAGGGTTTGGCTATGTGTTCTTCAATGGCTTTCTCTGCTTTTTCTACGCTCAGAGGCATCCGGCCCCCGGCAAAAAACTCCTTGTCCAAGTATCCCAAAAGAAGATCTGCATCCGTACAAGTCGGCAGTTCTCCTCCCAAGCCATAGCAAGCTGGACCTGGCTTTGCACCCGCACTTTGGGGCCCCATTCTCAGAAGGCCACCTTCGTCGATCCAGCCAATGCTTCCTCCACCAGCGCCGATCGTCCTTACATAAAGCATGGGCAGGGCCAGTCTCAGCCGGTCTATCTCTCCAGTCGTTGTAACAATAGGACATTTGTTCTCGACGAGGGATGCATCAAAGCTCGTTCCACCCATGTCGACGGTAATACAACTGTCATATCCGCAAACCGTTGTATAGGCTATTCCAGCCGCGGGGCCTCCGGCAGGGCCCGAAAGCAGTGTGACTGCCGCCCGCTCGATGGCCAAGTCAGGCGATATCACCCCCCCGTTTGATTGCATGATGAGCAAAATTCCTGCATACTTAAGTTTCTGAAGTCTGCTTATCAACGACTTCAAATATCGCGCAAGAATAGGGCCGACGTAAGAATTCAGCACTGTCGTGCTAACCCGATCATAAAACCTGATAGAAGGCAAAACCTCACTGGAAACGGTGAGGTATGCATCACCAAGGCCCTTTCTAACCACTTTTGCTGCCTCTCTCTCATGCATATCATTAGCAAAAGAGTTCATGAAGCAAATGGCCACAGCTTCGACACCTTCCTGATGAAGGATATTCGTAGCTTTATCCACTTGTTCCAAGTTAATAGGAACAATCGGGTCTCCTTTGTAATCCAGTCTCTCATCAATAGGAATCCTGAGATACCTTTCGACCAGAGGAACCACATTCTTGTAGCGATTATTGTACTGCTCTTCCCGGATTCCCCTTCTCATTTCAAGAGCGTCTCTTACGCCTTTTGTGGTCAAGAGTGCGGTTTTCGCGCCTGTCCGGGTCAGCACAGCGTTTGTGGTAACTGTGGTTCCATGGATAATAGCAGAAACTCTGCGTAGAAACTCCTCTAGCCCAAGCTGAAGATCCGAAGCCATCTCCTCCAGGCCCTTCATTGTAGCAATTGAAGGATCCTCCGGTGTCGAGAGCACTTTGTAGATCCGTGACGAACCATCCTCAAACGCGAGAAGAAAATCCGTAAAAGTGCCGCCTACATCAATGCCCACTTTGTAATTTGACATGATCCTCCTCCGGAGAAACATCGCGTTATGTCCGGCTACCGTCCATGAACCAAAACTCAGACTTGCGATTTAAACCGTTGACCTTTACGCTTGGTCAAAAACAGCAAATAATATCCGCCTTTACTTCCACGCAGCTTTTGATTGCCCTCCGCTCCGTCTCACAATACGGGACAGACCCCTCTCGCTCTAACGCCAGGTTCCACACTCATTCTCAATTTTCCGCCTCTTCGTAAGACCACACATTCGCCGGCCAGCTTTGCGAGAGCAAAAGCCGTTTACGTACTTTGCCGAGTGAGGTGCGGGGGAACTCTTTGCAGAAGCTTATTTTTTTTGGCCACTTATAACTAGCAAGTCGCCCCTCGCAAAAAGAAATTACGTCTTCAGCACGAAGCTCCGAACCTGCTTTACATATCACAAAGGCATGCCCGACTTCACCCCAGGTTTCGTCAAAAACCCCAACGATGGCCGCATCTTCGATTTCCGGATGTTCTCTCAATACACGCTCAACTTCCGCCGGGTAAACATTCTCTCCGCCTGAAATGTACATGTCCTTAGCTCGATCCACAAGATAGAAATATCCTTCCTCGTCCCTTCTCGCAAGGTCACCTGTATGAAGCCATCCGTTCCTCAAGGTTTCCAGAGTCCTAGCAGGATCCTGCCAGTATGAGGTCATCAGGATGGAACCTCGCACGACTATTTCCCCCACTTCGTTGGGACCCACTCTTCTCCCTTTCTCATCGACCAGATCGACCTCAGAATGAAATACGGGCCTCCCCGCACTTCCGGGCTTACGAAGTGATTCTTCTTCTGACGAGCAGAGGAGGATAGATGTCTCTGTTTGGCCCATAATCTGTCGAAGCCTGAAACCTGCTTTCCAGCAACGGTCTATTATTTCCGCCGTCGTTTTCTCACCACCGATGGCACATACTTCAAGAGAAGATAGATCACTCCTTTCGTTCGTTTCAAGCTGGAGAAGTCTATTAAAGACGGTTGGCACGGCCAGGAATTTTGTGACCTTATAACGCTCCATGTCTTTGTAAACCCTGGGGGCATTAAACCCGGGATGGATGATCATTGTTGCTCCCTTGTAGATGCTTGGCGAGGCTTGTATAAAAAGCCCTCCGGAGTGAAAAAGCGGCAGTACAACGAGCATGATGTCTTCAAATGTAAGCTTGAGAAAAATATCAGCGTTGAGGCAGTTGAAAAAAGTCTTACGAAAAGAGAGAACAGCACCTTTGGGATTACCGGTAGTACCTGAGGTATACATGATAGCCTGAGGCTCTTCACAATCGACTTGAGCCAGCAATTTCTCGCAGACCTCCTCCTCCCCCTCAAAAGATCGAATGCAAGAGCCGTAATCCAAAGCCTCCGATAGAAGGGCTTTGCTTCCAACGCTCGCTAACAGCAAAGGAGGCTTATACCGCTCTAAATCAAGCGCATGCACCACCTTTGTGGAATTCTCTCCAAATACGAGGAGTCTCGGTCCCGCATTTCTCAGGATGTAATCAAGTTCCGGCGGAGACAGCCGAAAATTGATGGGAACAAATATCGCTCCTAAATATGCGCACGATAGATAGAGCTCAATAAATTCAGGGCAATTTTGCAATATGACAGCCACCCGGTCATGTTTTCCCAATCCCAGGGAGCGAAGCCAACAGGCCGTTTTCTTTGCTCTGCTGTGAAGCTCCGCGTAGCTGATTTGCTCTTCCTCAAAGATGATGGCGGGCTTATGGGGGTACAAATCACTCCAGCGCTTCACCCACCACGCTATGTTCATGGATTTGAGCACTCTCTACCCAGTCCAAAGATCTCAAGTGCATTCCACCGAATTAGCAACGATCCCAAAGGGACGACTCTCAAACTGAAAAGGCCAAATCAAATCCTCTACCCCAGGTATCACGGGCGAAAAAATCTTTGAAAAAGCCTCAGGGCTCTGATGACCAGGGCTTTACAGTCCGGCCCACCGGGCGATGTTGGGCAGTAAAACCTCGTGGGTTCCACCACCGTAAAGAAGGAAGCGGTTGTCGCGATAGTAACGCTGCGCCGTGTATTCCATGGAATATCCGTAAGCGCCGAAAATTCTTGTTGCATAATCCCCTGCTTTGCACGCTGCTTCGGTGGCAAAGTATTTAGCCATTGAGGCCTCCGGCAAGCATGGTATCTTCTCGTCAATCATATGGGTCGCTCTGTAAGTCAGAAGCTTAGAAGCTTCCAGATCAACCGTCATTTCACCGATCTTAGACTGGATGAGTTGATAATTACTAATCGTTTTGCCAAACTGGGCGCGTTCACGGGCATATTTAATAGAATCATGGAGGGCGGCTCTCCCAAGGCCAACAGCCATAGCTGCTGTTACAGTCCTGATCTCAGCCAGAATTGAAAGAAGATTGTTCAGACCTTGACCCTCATCGCTCAGACGGTGATTGGGAGGAATATGGCAATTATTGAAGGCTATTTCTGAAATCTTTGACGATCGCGTTCCCAGAAGGTCAAAAGGCCTGCTCCTGGAGATCCCCGGCGTATCGCCTGGTACAAAGAAGAAACCAAGGCCCCTGAGTTTCTTTGCAGGGTCTGTCTGGCATAGGACCGTAAAAAAATCGGCCACAGGTCCATTGCTGACCCACGTTTTCATGCCATTAATGATATATCCATCATTGGTCCGAATCGCTAATGTGGCCACATTTCCAAGATCAGATCCCGCTTCCGGTTCGGTCAAACAAAAACAACCTATCTTCTCCCCTCTCATGGCAGGAAGGAAGTACTTCTTGTGCATCTCTTCTGTGCCAAAATGAAAAAGAAAATTAGTACCCATGAGGCACTGCATGCCAGTGACATGAGCTACGCTGAATAGTCCTCTGGACAACTCTTCCATGATAATGCAGTAAAGGGTCGTGTTCCCACCTGAGCCCCCTCTTTCTTTAGGATACCGTATTCCGAAAACTCCCATCTTCGCCATTTGCTGAAACATTTCCCAAGGAAACTCACCCTTTACATCGATCTCCTGGGCTCTTGGAATGACCTCGTTGTCTACAAACCTGGCCATCGTCTTCCTTATCAGCTCCTCTGTCTTCGACCTCAACATAGATTCCTCCTCAACTGAGCTGACGATCCTTCCGGGCCACTACATTTTGACTTAATGATTAGCCCTTTTTGATCTCTTCAATCCCGAAAACGTAGGTCACCTGAGGTATTCGCAGATAATCCGTCACCTGAGGACCGATCCGGGCTGTATCCCCGTCAATGGCCTGACGCCCACAGAGAATCAAATCAAAATGCCCAACCCCTTCTATCCGCGTTTCCCAGGGTCGTGGAAGCGGCCCAAGTGTCTGCTCCTGCAAACGCCTTGTCTGTGAGCAGGATCCCTTCATCCGCTCCGATGCCCACTGCTTCGGATATCGCATCAATCGCATGAGGGGGTCCCACTGAAATGGTTCGCATCATAAGCCTGACTTCAATTTGCTGCGCATTGTGCATCAGCCTGTCATCTAGTCGTTCCTCCCCAGGATTGTGACCGCGCTTACCCCCGAGTCTATGGGCGTCCCGCCAAATGTGTGCGCCAATCCCAACCGGGCATTTTTGACCTGTCTTCTGTCAGCCTTTCCTTGAAGTTGCTTATACACTTCATAAATCATTCTTAAACCAGAAGCTCCGAGGGGGTGGCCAAAGCATTTAAGACCTCCATCGGTGTTGATAGGAAGTTCTCCCTCAAGGGTAAAAGTCCCTTGCTCCACGTCATCTCTGGCCTTGCCCCATTCGCTAAAACCGAAATTCTCGTAGATAACCATTTCAGTAATCGTAAAGCAGTCATGCACCACTGCGAGGTCTATTTCTTTTCGTGGGTCTTTGATGCCTGCCTGTGCGTAAGCGTCCTTTGAAGAGCGGATCAGCTCTTCCATATGGACCAGATCATGATCAGAGCGAAGCCGATTTTGAAATGATCCGGATGAGAGCGCCAAAGCCTTCACGAGGATATAGTCATCTCGCATTTCTTTAGCTATCTCCGGTCTGGTAATAATGGCCGCAGCAGCACCGTCCGAAACCCCGCAACAATCAAAGAGTCCCAAAGGTTCTGATACCATAGGAGCCTTCACAGCCTGCTCCAGCGTTATCTCCTTCTGAAATTGGGCCTTGGGATTCAAGCTCCCGTTGTGATGATTCTTAACCGCAATCAGGCTCAGAGCCTTTTTGAATTCATCGTAGTCGAGGCCATAATGGTACTGGTAACGTCTCGCCAGTTGAGCAAAAGCAGCCGGAGGATGAATCATCGACTCCATCCGGCTGGTATAAGGCTGACGGGGGTCGAGACCCGCTGACGCGAGACCTGAATCCTTGAGCTTTTCTGCACCCAAAGCGAGCACCAAATCATACATCCCTGAGGCCACAGCAAAACAAGCATTGCGGAAAGCCTCACTACCGGTCGCGCATCGATTTTCCACCCGAGTAATCGGAATATATTCGAACTTCAGAAACCGCCCTAATGTCCGGCCCAGTTCCCCGCCATCAACCGTACCCCACCAAGCCGCTTCTATGTCTTCGGAGGATACCGCTGCATCCGCGAACGCCTCATAGGCTGCCTCTACAGCCAAATCCTCAATACCCTTATCCCAGTGCTCATCGAAACGCGTGCAGCCCATACCAACAACGGCTACTTTGTCTGTAATTCTACCCACCTTATCGGTCCTCCCCTATGAGAATCTCTGAGGTGAAATTTTCCAAAAATAGTTCTGCTTTTTTCCATCAAAGAATGTCTTACGAAACTGCATCACTACCCTCATATCTACCTCCAGCTCATGAAAAACACAGTCCGTTAGAGTCCCAAACATTCGACCGCCCTCCTCAAAATTGACAATTCCCATCGTGTTGTCAGTAAGGGGGTCCCTGGAAAAGCTAAACAACCTGCCTCCACTCTCGGATAACCGGATCACTTCAAATTGATCCTTACTGTGACATTGAACACAGACCCTTTGCGACGGAAATTGGACGGTCCCGCAGGACCGGCATTTTGCGCCTTTAAGAGCGAATATCTGCCCACGCTCACGCCAAATCGACGCAGCAGACGCCTCAGTGCTTCCGAACTCAGCTGTGGGCGGATCCTGATCAATCAGCTCCCGCCATCTGAGATAAGTAACATAGTCGGGCACCTCCCGCTTGGAGTTAAGGTACTCCTTCAAACCTCGTTTCTTATGCGCATCAAGAACCTTCTTTGTAGTCTTAAAGCTTAACGCATCTCCTCCTCCCCCATATCCGGCTATCATGACCCTCTCCTCTTCCTGGGCATCTCTCAAAAACTCGCTCAACAACAAGAGAGGTTGAGGGGTGCCAACGTTTCCCATAGCAAAAAGACAGCTGTCCTGCACCTGAGAACTCGGGTCAAATCCCGCGGCCTTCGCCACTCGACTCGGACTTCTCATGTCAGGAGAATAAAGAGCCATTCGAGTATAATCTGGGGCTTTCAAGCCCTGTCGGGCCATGAGGCCTTTGATCGTCTCAATCATCGTTCTCTGGTAACCTAGCGCTGAGACAAATCGCTCCTCCCACGACTGCACAAAATTTTGCTTTTGGTGCCGCCACACGTCTATCATTTCATTGGCCAAGGAAAAACCGTCTTCAAATTCGGCAAGAACGTTATCTTTGCCCACTATAACCGCGGCCGCTCCATCGCCAATGGATAACTCTAAAGCACTGCCAGGTGCCCCTATACGGCAGTCTGCAGCCACAACTAAGATGTTTTGGGCTGCGCCTGCCTTAACCAGGTTCAAACCGACGGCAAGGGCCCCGGTTCCGGCCTTAAGCGAACCAGATATATCCAAAGTAAGAATGTCCTCCCTTAGATCGCAGGCACAGGCAATCAGTGTCGCCAATTGTTTCTCCGCATACGGAGACGTTGTAGTGGAAAATATCAACCCATCAATTTCGCTCCTACTTCTACCTTTTAAACACTCTATCGCAGCAGCGACAGCCATGGTTACACTGTCCTCATCTGCACCAGCCACGGCCTTTTCTCCCTTGAAGCCCGCCGAAATCATGGCCAGGGGCAATCTCCACAACGGCAAGTAGATTCCGAAAGATGTGATTCCTACCATCTGCGGCTCCTCCACTGGCATTTGCTTCCTAACACCCGAGAATCAATTCGAATATTGTTGCCTCTTATACGCGCGGGTCTCCTCATCCCCCTCTCCTATAGTCGATCACCTCCGTAAGAACCCCACAGAGTTCCTTTGGATGGAGAGTAAAAGCATATCGAGCACCCAGCAAATGACGTACTTTTTCGTCAATCAACTTGCAGCCTTGCTTTCTTAGCTCGGCTAGCGCCTCGTCTACATCGCCGACTTCATAGGAGATTACAAAGACACCTTCCCCCCGGCGCTCAATGAATTTTGCAACTTCACTATCCGGTGCGGTAGGCTCCATGAGTTCGAGTGCCACATCCCCCAAATAGTATCTTGCAACTCTAATTTTTTCCCTCTCTGAAACGTACGTGGAATCCAACTCCAAGCCAAGAACTTTCTCATAGGCCTCCCTTGCTTTACTCAGGTCCTTCACTGCAAGGGAAATATGATCTATCCTCATTGCTTTCATGGGGCTCCTTTCTGCTTACCATGATCGAGTGCTTTTAGCACTTTTTCAGGCGTTGCTGGCCAGTCCGTAACGCGCACCCCTACAGCATCGTAAATCGCATTCGCTAGCGCACAGTATCCGCTCATGCAGATGGAAAGGCTTCCCTCTTTTGCACCAAACGGGCCAAATGGATCATTTGATTCAATGATTAGGGTGGCTGATGGGCTGATCGTGTCTAATGCTGTGGGAAAATGATAGTCCAAAAAGTTGTGATTAAAAGAATAACCTGTTTTGTCCCGTATGTGCCTTTCGAAAAGCCCAGCTTTAAACACCGACTCAAAAAATGCTCGGTGCATCTGGCCTTCTACGTTCATGCGATTAATTGGATAACCACAGTCGTGAGCCAATACGACATCAAGCACTTTCACTTTTCCTGTCTCAATCTCAACCTCCACTTCCGCCACAGTAGCCCCGAAACTAAAGCCAGCTGCAATTTGGCCCTTTGGATTGTTCAACCATTCTCTCGTAGGGTCAACAGGGGGCATACACTGGCCCCGCCCGATGACTACCCTTTTCCCCAAAATCCCATATTGAATGATCTTTCCTAGATCTGCTCTCTTCTCTTGGCCACTCAGGACATAGACCATACCATCTGCCAGATTCAGGTCTTCGGCGTTCGCCTTCAGCATCTCCGAGGCGAGGACAAGAATTTGCTCCCTAGCATCTTTAGCTGCTTCCATTACTGCTTTGCCAGAGATCATAGTCGCGGCTTGAGAATAGGCCCCAACGTCTATACCGGAAATAAATGTGTCAGCATTTGCCAAATGCACCCTTTCCATCGGGAGGCCCAGAACCTCCGCGGCAATCTGCCGCATCGTGTTTTCGTTCCCTTGACCATTGTCAACGGCGCCGGTGATCACCGTAGGGTCTCCATCCTCGCTGAATTTTATAACCGCTGATGATCCACCGCGAAAACCCATGGGAAACCCGCTCATCACACCACCGATACCCAGCCCTATCCCCTTCCCGTAAGGCAATTTCCCCTTCTTTTCGCGCCACCGGGATTTTTCTATGACTTTCTGAATGGCCTCTTCAAGACCACATGACCCTATTCGCGATCCCGTTGGTGTTGTGTATCCTTTGTCTGCGATGTTTCTCATCCTCACCTCTACCGGATCAATATCCAGCTTTTCGCCGATAGCGTCCATTCCTGCTTCAATCGCAATGTTCAGCCATCTCGCATGGTACGGTACCATTCCCCTTGGAGGGGTGTTGGTATAAACATCGCACACGTTGTACCTAAAATTGGATGTTTTATAGGTCTGTTCAGCCACCATATAGGGGATGGAACTTGCAATCGGGCCGGTGCTCGCATAGGCTCCCCCTTGCATAACGTTTCTTATGTCTATCGCCCTTATAGTCCCATCCGCTTTAACGCCAATCTTGACGTCTACTGCCATTGAGTGAGCCTGCCGAAGCTCAAAATTCTCTTCTCGTGTAAGAACGAGTTGTACAGGACGCTTTGCCTTCATAGAAAGCAACGAACAAATGAACGTGGGAGCAAATACCTCAGATCGGCCCCCGAAGGCCCCGCCAATGAAAACTTTGTGTAATCTCACATTGGCTGTTGGCAAGCCAAGAAGCCCACTCAACGCCCTAGCTGTCATATGTGGAGCTGCGCTGGGAGCAAAAACATCCAAATAAGCACACTTTCCTGCCCCTCTATAGTCCGCGATCACGGCATAGGGCTCGAGCATGCAATAACTATCATTCTGATCGTTCAGACAGGTATAATGGCCCTCGTACACATAATATGAGTCACTCAATGCCTTGTCCACATCACCAACATGGACGTGGACTTCTACAGCTATATTTCCTGGCTTGTCGGCATGCAGAAGAGGAGCCCCTTCTTTCATCGCTTGATCTGCTGTGAAAACAGCAGGCAGTTTAACATATTCTACTTCGATCGAATCTAATGCTTCTTCAGCAGCTTCTTCGTCAATAGCAGCCACACCGGCCACGGCATCTCCAATGTAACGAACCTTTTCCCTATTCAATAAATCCATATCCCTAGTATAGGGGAAAACCCCCCATTTCCTACCTATCGTATCTTTTCCCGTAACTATAGCCACGACGCCGTCGATTTTTTTTGCCTTACCCACGTCAACATTCAATATTCTCGCGTGTGCATAAGGACTTCTAAGAACCTTTCCGATGAGCATGCCGGGCAGTTTCAAATCCCCTGAGTAAAGCGCCTGTCCCAGCACTTTCTCTACTGCATCCCATCTTGGCAATCTCTTTCCGATGACAGAGTATCTTGTCATGCCTCACTCCCCTCGCTTTTCCTTAGCCGCTGCCATTATAGCTTCCACAATTTTCACGTAACCGGTACACCGGCACAGGTTTCCAGAAATCGCCTCCCTTATCTCTTTCTCTGAGGAATTTGGGTTCCTATCGAGGAGAGCTTTGCTCGACAAAATCATTCCTGGAGTGCAAAAGCCGCATTGAACCGCTCCCGTTTGTACAAAGGCTCTTTGTATCCCGTGCATTTCTTGTTCTCCTGCAACTCCTTCAATCGTCGTTATGTCCCGGCCCTCAACTTCGACTGCAAGAAGCAAACACGACCGCACCGGGTTTCCGTCTAGTAGGACTGTACAGGCCCCACAGGAACCATCATCGCAGCCCGCTTTTGAACCGGTAAGCCCTAAATCTTCTCGGAGCACCTCTATCAGAAGTTTTCTAGGTTCAAGCATTATCTTCCTGTACATGCCATTCACTTTCAACCGCACAACTCTCTCTTTCATTCGCCTCCCCCCTCAAGCCGCGTCCTTCGAAG
>JAHECH010000174.1 GCA_024641835.1 Deltaproteobacteria bacterium | reverse complement strand
TGCTCATTGAAGATGACACAAGCCGACCTGACGTGGGCCGTTCCGTCGTGGAGAAACTGATCACCAAGGATAAAGTGGTCCTGGTGGGAGGCGGGTACAGCAGTTCCGTCACTTATGCGGTTGCAGGTGTTTGCCAGCAAAATCAGATGCCTTTTCTTGTGAATACAGGCTCTGCAGACAAGATCACCACCTCGGGCTGGGATTGGGTCTTCCGTCTCAATCCACCTGTGAGCAAGTATGCCAGCGCCATCGAATCGCTCTTGAAAGAGGTGATTAAACCTAAGAGCGTGGCCATTCTGCACGAGAACTCCCTCTTCGGCACATCGGGTGCAAAGGAGTTCGAAAAAACCTGTGAAGCCCAGAACATCAAAGTCCTCATGAACGAAGGATATGAGGCAGGGGGCATCGACTTCAAGCCTGTTCTGGTCAAAGTCAAGGAGCTTAATCCGGACATCGTCTACATGGTCTCCTACATCATGGATGCTTCTCTTCTGATGAAACAATCGAAGGAACTGAAGCTGACGCCCAAAATGTTCATCGGCGGAGCTGCTGGTTTTACGCTTCCCGAATTCCACCAGAATGCCGGGATTGCTTCTGAAGATGTGGTCTCCGCAACCCTGTGGCATGAAGTCGTACCGTACCCGGGAGCCATGGACTATTACAAAAAATTCGTGGCCAAGTACAATAAACCTACAGAATATCATGGCGCGGAAGCCTATGCGGCCGCCTACGTGATTGCGGACGTCCTGAAGAGGGCAAAATCCTTTAAGAATACGGATATTCAGCAGGCTCTGGCCGAAACGAACATGATGACCGCGTTTGGCCCTGTAAAATTTGCTTCTTACGGAGAATACAAGAACCAGAACAAGCTTGCCACCTACGTAGTCCAATGGCAGGCTGGCAATCTGGAACTGGTATGGCCTGCGGACCTGGCAACGAAGAAACTGATCTACCCTGTGGATTGGCTGAAGATCTGGGGCTACTAAGGAGAGTGGCCGCGAAAATTGGGCTGTCGTGATCCTGTGGGTCCGGCAGCCCGATCCTGTTCATCCGCTTTCATGAAAGGGGCACCTGATGGCTGTCTTCCTTCAGACCGTCGTAGCAGGCATTTTGATTGGGGGCATCTATGGTCTGATCGGCATCGGCATGACGCTCATCATGGGAGTCATGGGAATCATCAATCTGGCCCATGGTCAACTCATGATGGTCGCCATGTACATCACCTTTGTCCTGTTCCACTTCATTCACATTGACCCCTATCTTTCCCTTGTCGTGGCGATGCCGTGTTTGTTCCTTCTGGGTGTCGTGCTCCAGAGGTTCCTCCTGAACCCTTTGATGAAAATAGAATCCATCCTCCCCGAGAACCAGGTCCTGATGACGGTTGGGATTGGCATGGTCCTTACGGAAATAGCGCGCTTCATTTTCTCATCGGACTACAAGTCCGTGGAGACTTCCTACAGCTCATCCGCCTTTTTCATCCAAGGCATTTCTTTTAACGTACCCATGTGCATTGCTTTTCTCTTTGCCGTGGCTTTCACAGTGGCCCTTTTCTGGTTCCTCCTGAAAACAGACATGGGGAGGTCTATTCGCGCCACGGCTCAGGATAGGGATGCCGCAACCCTGATGGGAGTCAATACAGCCAGAATCACCGTCATCACTTTCGGACTGGGCTCAGCCCTCGTTGCCGCGGCAGGATCTCTCCTGATCCCCATCTTCTATCTTTTCCCGGACATCGGAGGGCCCTTCACTTTGAAAGCCTTTGTCATCACCATCCTGGGTGGACTGAGGAGTACGGTGGGAGCCATTCTGGGCGGACTTGTCTTAGGCATCGCGGAGTCCTTGGGGGCAACGTACATCGGCATGGGCTATAAAGAAATGGTCGGCTTTGTCATCTTTGTGCTCGTCCTGGTTTTCTTGCCCGGCGGCCTGAAACGCCTGACGAAGGTATGAGGAGACCGATGAAGAAGTACACCCTTCTCATCATGGGGATCATTTCCCTTGTCTTTCCCCTGGTGGTCCAATCCGACTACTATCGCCACCTCGTGATCATCGCTCTCATGTGGGTAGTCATCGGGTCAGCCTGGAACCTCCTCGCAGGGTATACCGGCCAGGTCTCCTTCGGGCACGCCATATTTTTCGGCACGGGTGCTTATACCGCGGGTATCTTTGCCTCAGGGCTCGGTATCTCGGCCTGGTGGGGTATGGCCTTTGGAGGCATCGTGGCCATGGTTTCCGCGCTTCTTGTGGGCTGGGTATGCTTCAGGCTCAGGGGCCCTTATTTCGCGCTCGCCACACTCGCCGGAGGCGAAATCTTCCGCCTCGTTGCCACTAACTGGGAAAGCCTCACCGGAGGCATGGTGGGAATTCTCACGATCCAGACCTTCAGGAGCAAAATTTCTTATTATTACATCGCCCTGGCCCTTGCGGCCCTCTGCATTTATGTCATCGAGGTGGTGATGAAGTCCAAATGGGGATATTACTTCCTCTCGATCCGGGAAGATCAGGATGCAGCCGAGTCGTTGGGGATCAACACAACCTTGTATAAAAACGTCTCCCTTCTTGTCAGCGGTTTCTTTGCCGGGACAGCAGGCGCCTTTTACATGAACTACATGGGCTTTATCGATCCCAATGTCGTTTTTTCCCTCCATTACATCTCCATCATGACCATTCTGGTCGGCATTGTCGGAGGGGTCGCAACGATCTGGGGGCCTGCTGTTGGCGCCTTCATCATGGTGGGAGTTCAAGAGACATTTCGCAGTGCCATTTTCGGGTTGGCACCCAAATGGGTCAGCCAGACCCATGCCCTTGTGTTCGGCCTCTTGGTCATCTTTGTCATCCTATTCATGGCGAACGGGGTCGTGGGCGACTGGGGCAAAATCAAGAAAACCCTTTTCAGGATCAAAGCGTAAGGCTAGCATCGTGCCTACACAACCCTGCCCCCGGTCGGGGGCACTGCAGAATGAGCAAAAGGATGTTAGGCACGCAGCGCCCCCATGAGAACTTGTCTCTTTGAATGGGGAGGGGAAGTTTTCCCGGCAAACCAGGAGCGACCCTATGGCAATCCTAGAACTCAAAGGCCTTGTGAAAATGTTCGGAGGTCTCATCGCGGTGAACGACGTGAGCTTCCGGGTGGAAAAGGGGGAGATTTTCGGGCTCATAGGGCCCAACGGCTCGGGTAAGACAACGATTTTCAACTGCATCAACAATTTTTTCCCCATCACCGGTGGGGATATCTTTTTCAAAGGAAGCAGCATTAAGGGACTCAAGACCCACAAAGTTTGTCAAATGGGCATCGGCAGAACCTTTCAAGTCGTAAAACCCCTTTCCCGGCTGAGCGTCCTGGACAATGTCACCGCCTCTGCCTTCTGCCGCGTGAACTCGATTAAAGAAGCAAAAGGTGAAGCGTACAAAATCTTGGACTTCTGCAACCTTCTCGGCGAAAAAGATAAGCCCGCAAAGAGCCTCCCCATCGCAGGAAGAAAGAGGCTTGAGATCGCTCGTGCCCTGGCGACAAAGCCTGACTTGCTGCTTCTGGACGAAACAGCGGCCGGGCTCAACCCTTCTGAACTGGATGAGGCGATCCATTTGATCAAGAAAATGAGAGAGAGCGGGATCACCATCCTGATCGTCGAGCATATCATGAAGGTCATCATGACCATCTCAGACCGAATCCACGCCATCAACTTTGGCCAGACCATTGCTGAGGGCACGCCGAAAGAGGTCGCCAATGACCAGGCAGTGATCGAAGCCTATCTGGGAGAGGAGTATGCTCAAGGTTAACGGGATCGATGTATTCTACGGGGATCTGCAGGTTTTATGGGATGTCTCTTTCGAGGTGAGAGAAAAAGAAATCCTGGTGCTGGTGGGGGCGAACGGGGCTGGGAAATCCACCACCATCAGAGCCATTTCTTCCTTGCTAACTCCGAAAAAAGGGAGTATCGAATTTAACGGGGTACGGCTGGACAAGACCCCTGCCTATCGGGTGATTGAGCATGGCATTGTCCATGTTCCAGAGGGCAGGCGGCTTTTTACCCAGATGAGCGTGGAAGAAAACTTGATCATGGGAACGCTCTACGGAGAAGCCAAGGCAAAACGATTCCAGACTATCGAGCGAGTCTACGATCTTTTCCCCAGACTCAGGGAGAGGAAGAAACAATTGGCCGGCACCCTTTCGGGCGGGGAGCAACAGATGCTCGCCGTCGGAAGAGGCCTGATGTCCCTCCCCAAACTGATGATGTTTGACGAACCCTCTCTAGGCCTTGCCCCCATTCTAGTTCAAGAGATTTTTCATATGGTTCGAAGGGTCAACCAGGAAGGGGTTACAGCTCTTCTGGTGGAGCAGAATGTGAGGCAAACCCTGGCCATGTGCAATCGAGCTTACGCTCTCGAAAACGGGAGAATCGTTCTGGAAGGCACGGGTCAGGAACTGATGGCCAATGAACACGTCAGGGAGGCGTATTTAGGTATATAAAACTGGGAGGTTTTACGATGAACGCGTTTTTGGAAGGTGGGAGAAAAAACCCGATCAAAATTCAAGATAACACGTTTCGTGATGGCCATCAGTCCACTCTGGCCACAAGGATGCGCACGGAGGACATGCTTCCCATTGCGGAGCGAATGGATGAAGTAGGCTTCTGGGCCATGGAAGTATGGGGAGGAGCTACTTTTGATACCATGCACCGGTTTCTCGGAGAAGATCCTTTCGATCGGATCAAGACCCTGAAAAAATACATCAAGAAAACCCGCTTTTCCATGCTTCTCAGGGGTCAAAATCTCGTGGGATACCGGAACTATGCCGATGATGTGGCAAGGCTCTTCGTGGACAAGACTTGCGAAGCCGGCATGGATGTCTTCCGCGTCTTCGACGCCCTCAACGATTTTCGCAATTTCGAAACGGTGGTGGAAAGGATCAAAGCCAATGGAAAGCATTTTCAGGGAACCATTTGCTACTCCTTGACGGGGAGACGAATGGGAGGAGAGGTTTACAATCTCCAGTATTACCTCTCCAAGGCCAAAGAGATCCAGGCCATGGGCGCCGATTCTCTCTGCCTCAAAGATATGGCCGGCATCATGGCTCCATTCGACATTGCCAAGCTCGTTACAGAACTCAAGAAAGTCATCACCATTCCCATTCATCTTCACACCCATTACACGAGCGGCATGGCTTCCATGGTCTACCTTGAAGCGATCAAGGCGGGGGTGGACATTGTGGACACCTGCCTGGCACCCTTTGCCCTTCGAACGTCCCAGCCTGCGGTGGAACCCATTGTGGCCGCCTTGGCCGGAACAGATCGGGACCCGGGGTTCGATCTCAAATTGCTTCTGGAGTGCGGAGAATACATTGAGACCGTTGCGCCGAAGTATCGAGACTACCTGGCCAAACACAGAATGTCCGTTATTGACACGGGGGTCCTGGTCCACCAAGTCCCCGGCGGCATGATCTCCAACCTGGTCAGCCAGCTCAAAGAAGCAAAGGCTCTTCATCGTCTCCAGGAAGTCTACAATGAGGTGGCGGTCACCCGGAAGGAGCTCGGCACGCCGCCCCTCGTGACGCCCACCTCTCAGATCGTCGGCGTCCAGGCGGTGCTCAACGTGCTCTTCGGCAAGTACAAGATGGTGACCAACGAGGTGAAGGATCTGGTCTACGGTCTCTACGGGAAGACGCCCACCCCCGTAGACCCGGAAGTCCAGAAAAAGGTCCTCAAAGGTTACAAGCGAGGCGAAACGCCTGTCACAGGGCGTGCAGCAGACTATCTCGAACCCGAACTCCCCAAGGCCAGGGAGAAGATGAAGAACCTGGCCAGGGACGACTACGACCTGCTCATCTATGCCCTTTATCCCACCACGGGTGAGCAGTTCCTGAAGTGGAAGTATGGACTGGAGGAAAAGCCTGCCGCCGTGAAACCGAAGACCTTGGAGGACATCCGGAAAGAGGATGAGGCCATGGCTGCGGCCCTGGAGCAGGTCTGCAAGGCATTCATGTGACGGCCAGCCGCTCTGAGGAGAATCTGGCCGGGCTGATATTTCCAACCGGCTAGGGCGGAGAAAACAGATGGTTTGTTCAGGATTTACTACAGGCGGGTCGGAAGCCCGCCTTTAGCGTTTAAATCGAGCAGGACGAGGGAAAAAATGAGCTGGCTTGTGAAAACCCTGAGTTCTTCCATCGGGAAAAAGCAGCTGATGGCTGTAACAGGTCTCGGATTCTGTTTCTTTCTCGCCGTCCACCTCATAGGCAATCTCACCATCTACGGGGGAAGAGATCTCTTCCTCTCCTATGTGGAGCACCTGCATTCCCTGGGATACCTCATCACGGCTGCAGAATGGGGTCTCGTGCTCTTTGCCCTTGTTCATATCGGAGTGGGGCTGCTTCTCTTTCTTGAGAACCAGAGGGCGAGGCCGGTGAAATACGCGGTCAATAAGAGCGCCGGCGGCCGAACCATTGGGTCGAGGACAGTGCCTTACACCGGATTTCTGATTTTGATCTTCATCATTATTCACCTGCTGAAATTTCGGTTCTTGGACAAGGCGACGATCAACGACTATGTCATTCTGTCGAATACCTTTGCCCATCTGTTAAATGTCGTTTTCTACCTGGTCGCCGTGATCATCGTTGCTGTTCACGTGAGCCATGGTTTCTGGAGCGGTTTTCAGACCCTGGGCCTCAGCCACCCCAAATACATGCCCTTGATCCAGATGTTCAGCACGGTTTTCGGCGTGATCATCGCTCTGGGCTTCGGCTCCATTCTCTTATTCATGCTCTCAACCGGTTGAGGAGGTCCTTCATGAAGCTAGATTCAAAAGTGCCTGGAGGTCCTCTTGAAACCAAATGGGACAGGCACCGCTTTGAACTGAAGCTCGTCAACCCTGCCAACAAGAGAAAATTCGACATCATCGTGGTTGGCACTGGTCTTGCGGGTGCATCTGCCTCGGCGACGCTGGCCGAGCTCGGGTATCATGTAAAGGCTTTCTGTATCCAGGACAGTGCTCGACGAGCCCACAGCATCGCAGCCCAGGGCGGCATCAACGCGGCCAAGAACTACCCTGGAGACGGAGACAGCGTCTGGCGGCTCTTCTATGACACTGTCAAGGGAGGAGATTTCCGCGCGAGGGAAGCGAATGTGCATCGCCTTGCCCAAATTAGCACTCTCATCATAGACCAGTGTGTAGCCCAGGGCGTTCCCTTTGCAAGGGAGTACGGAGGCCTTCTCGCAAACCGTTCCTTTGGAGGCGCGCAGGTCTCCCGGACCTTCTATGCCAGGGGCCAAACCGGCCAGCAACTCCTCGTCGGCGCCTACAGTGCCATGATGCGACAGGTCCATGCAGGCCGCATCAAGATGTTCCCCAGGAGGGAAATGGTGGACCTGGTCGTTGTCAACGGCCAGGCGAGGGGCATTGTGGTGCGCAACCTCATCACTGGCGAGATGGAAGGTCATGCGGCCCATGCGGTCGTTCTAGCCACAGGCGGCTATGGCAACATCTACTTTCTTTCAACGAACGGCATGAGCGGCAACGTGAGCGCCATCTGGAGAGCACATAAAAAAGGCGCCCTTTTCGCCAACCCCTCATTTACTCAGATTCATCCAACCTGTATCCCGGTTCACGGCACGTATCAGTCTAAGCTGACCCTCATGAGTGAGAGCCTGAGAAACGACGGCCGCGTCTGGGTTCCCAACAACCCGGGTGATCCAAGGCCGCCCAATGAGATTCCGGAGGAGGATCGAAACTACTTCCTGGAGTTCAAATATCCGAGTTTCGGCAACCTGGTGCCGAGAGACGTCGCTTCCAGAAACGTCAAAGAAGTTTGCGACCTGGGCATGGGGGTAGGAACAACCAAGTACGCGGTCTACCTTGACCTGAGAGATGCCATAAAACGTGACGGCAGGGAGGTGATCGAGAAAAAATACGGCAACCTGTTCCAGATGTACGAGAAGATCACAG
>JAHECH010000173.1 GCA_024641835.1 Deltaproteobacteria bacterium | reverse complement strand
CGTGACCGAGTTAAAGAGAGGCGGGACTATGGAAGAAAAGCCGGTGAAGATGTGCTCGCGTTGCAACGAAAAACCGACCATCAGTCCCACTAGTCCTTTTTGTGCTTCCTGCATGAATAAGGTTCGCTGGGAAAAGGCAGGTTCGAAAGATATGAAGGTTAGTAAGGACCGGCCCAAGAAAACGCAACCACGACCCGATCTGGAGGTCATTGTAAGCTTCAAGCGGTATCCTGAGGTTCTTGCCCAGATCCGGGCGCTCAGTGAGGAGGAAATGCGCCCCCTGGACGTCGAGATCATCTTTATTCTGAAGTGCCATTTGAAGGTGGAAAGAGGTAGCGATGCCGTAGTTTGATGCCCTTTTCAGAGCCCCGGAACCTGACCGATTGAGGTCCAAATCGGGCAGGATTTTTTTGCCCTGCCCCATTCTTAAACCTGACTACACTTTTTATCAAACTGGACTGAAACTCACAGTATGCGACTGAAAAACGTTCAAAAGCGTTTAGATACGCTCACAAAAGCGGATCTCTCACAACGAGCCTCACGACGGAAAGGGCTGGGGCCTTTTCTGGAGTGACTGGCGGGAGGGCGCCGTCTTTTCACGATTTATCTGTGGGGGAAGCCCCGGCCCCGAGCGCAGGCGAGGGGAACGGCGGAGGGGGCAAGTTTCCCTCGCAGATAAGTCGTAGAAAAGACCAGCCCGGGAGCCTCGGAACGCAAGAATAGGCTCCAGCCCTCTCCATGTGCGGCGGCCCCACGCAAACACTTTTGAACGTTTCTGAGGGTGAACTTACTTGCTGCCGGAGACGACATTGATCAGATCGCTTACCAGACGCTCGACGGTCTCTCGTGTGAGCTGTGCTGCTACACTCGTGCGCTCTCCAGTTTCGGGATCAAACTTGTAGCGCACCAAAGAGATCCCTCTCGATGGATTCAGGACCATCTCGAAAAAGCTGGTCGCCTCTTGGTCGACCCTGGGAGGGCTGCTTCGCAGGATGGTCTTGCCCTTTCCTCCCTCGGTCTCAAGGAGCTGAAGCTTCTCTCCGAGATAGGTGACCCGCGATTCAATCAGAGCGGGATCTATTGCGAGTTTGCTCCCTTGAGTCCACTCGAGATCAAGCCTTTTGAAGAGACATCCCAGCCTATCGCAGTCCTCCAAGGTCATTTCCACACGAAGCTTTCCTTCGGAAGCTTGAATTTTCGTAGGCCTCCCGGAAGCAGCGCTTGCCATCTGATCCTTGATCTTCTTCATCAATGCCATGAATCATCCCACCTTTCCTTGTACTCCCTAAGGTCCTTCAGAGTTTTCTTATTGCAGCTCCGTGGTCCGCATTTCTTTGGCGTTAAAGCTCAAGCGGACCTTTTTGCCCTCCTTCTTGGTTTCAATATGGACAGCCCTCTTCCACAAACGATTAAGATTAACCAGCGTGTCCTGGGCTTGGTTCCATTGAAGATCGCTCCCCTCGTGCTGGTTGACGAGAAGGAGTTCACCCCGATTTTCGAAGTTGCCGTCCAAGACTCTGATGATGGGGTGTCCCAGGTTGGTGAGCCTCGTCAATATGAATTCCTTGATTTTGGCAACCTCCCTTGTCCTTATGGTCCAGGCAGGAGTTTTGTCCTCCTTGGCAAAAATAAAGAATTTGTGGCGCCGGCAGAAATCCTCAGTCAGAAAGGTATCCAGAAAGGTGAGGTCATTGTAAAGGTGGCGCACCTCAAAGATCTTTTTCTGCCCCAAACCCAGGCCCAAGTCCCACTTCTCCCGAAGTGCTGCGTCTTCACATTCATCATACTCCTTGCCGAATCGCCCTTTGTTCCAGCGTTCCTCGATATCCCGGAAGAGTTCCAAGCCAAGCTTGTAGGGATTGAGACGAAGTCTTGAGCCGCCCACGGTCCCGGAATGATGATCCGCGTAATCGATGATTTCGACATCGTTCAGAGCCTTTTCAGTCATGATCCGGGAATGCCAGTAAGTGGCCCAGCCTTCATTCATGATCTTGGTCTGGCCCTGAGGAAGGAAATAATACATTTCCTCACGGATAATGGACAGGATGTCTCGTTGCCAGTTCTTCAGGGGCGCGTGCTCCACGAGAAAAAGAAGGATGTCTGTCTCAGGACTTTCCGGGAAGCGCTCCTTTTCTCTTTGTTTCGCCTTCAGCTTCTCTGCTCTTGCCTTCAGAAACTCAGGGGGATTGATGTAGGCGTCCATGTACCCCTTGCTCTGGAGCCTGCGAGGCTGGATCATTTCATCCTCTTCCCCAGAGAAAAGATCAAACTCGTCAGCCTTTCCTCCCTGGCAAGAGGCGCACCCGGGTTGGCCATCCTCTTTCTCACCTGGATTGCAATCGCACTCCAGTCTCGATCTCTGAGCTACGCTGAAGGGCCCTGTTTTTTCCCCTTCCTTGTCGTTCTGATTGCGCTTTATGACAGGCCAGTGGGGATCTATCAGGTTTTCCAGGGACAGGCAGCAGTCAATGAATGCCTCCACCTGATCGGTCCCATAACGATCCGCATAGCGCTGAATTCGCGTCGCATGGTTGGCCATCTCGTCCACCATTTTCCGGTTGGTGTGGGTGAAGTACGAATTGTTCTTAAAGAAATCACAATGCGCATAGACATGAGCCATCACGAGCTTCTGATCCACCAGATTGTTGCACTTGAGGAGGTAGGCATAGCAGGGATCATTATTGATGACCATTTCGTAAATCTTGGACAGCCCATAGGTGTTGCTCTTAGATAGTCTGTCGTACTCCATGCCGAAGCGCCAGTGTGGGTAACGGGAAGGATAGCCGCCGTAGGCTGCCACCTCATTGAGCTCCCGGTAATCCAGAACCTCGAAGATGACCTTAAAGAAGTCCAAGCCATAAGCGCGAGCATGGTCCTCGATCTCGTACTTGATCTCTTTGAGCTCAGTAGGGAACTTTGTTGCGGGCAAGCTCAGTGACATGGTACGTCGACCTCTTTCCTATCGGCCTGTGCCGAGGAAGGCTTTCAAAGCGTCATAGATGCCTTCCTTGTTTTTGATTTCCGCGGTGAGAAGCTTTCCTTCTGATCCGCCCATATCCTGGATAAGCTTCAGGAAATGACCTGAGCCATAGACTCCCCCTACCTGGCCGTAGCAGAAGACGTTGGCTAGCGGCAGCAAATCTTGCAAGGACTTGAGGGCTTTGTCGTTGTCATCGCTGAAGTTATCGCCATCCGTGAAGTGAAAGGGGTAGATGTTGTAATCTTCTGGGGGGAACCTCTCATGAACCAATCTTAAGCACACTTCGTAAGCGGACGATATCCTGGTCCCCCCGCTTTCTCTGGTGTGAAAGAAGGTCTCGGAATCCACTTCCCTTGCCTCAGCATCGTGTACGATAAAGCGGCGTTCGACCCCCTTGTACTGGGAGATCAGCCATGCGTCGATCCAGAAAGAGGTAAGCCGTACAATTTCTTTCTGCTCCTCCCCCATGGAGCCGGAGACATCCATCATGTAGATAATCACCGCATTGGACTCCGGCTCAAAGGTGGTCTTCCAGGATCGATATCGTTTGTCTTCTTTGATAGGCCATACTTTAGGGTCCGCCGGGTCGTAGGATCCGGAAATGACCTGCCTCCGGAGGGCCTGGTGGAAACTGCGCTTGAAATGACGGAGCGATTCCGGCCCCGTCTTCGCAATCCCGACATATTTGTCCTTCTCTGCGGAAATATTCTTTTTGCCCCGGGGTTCAATCTTGGGCAAGGCGAGCTCCTCGGCCATGATTTGAGCGAGCTCTTCGATGGAGAGTTCCACCTCGAGCAAATGTTCACCAGGCTCTGAACCTGCTTTGCCGGCCCCCTCTTCAGGGTCTACGGCGACGGGATCGCCAATGTTCCCGTCACCCTGTCCTATGCCCTGTCTTGCTGTTCCGAAGCGAAACCGGGGTATCTCCAACTGAGGGATGGGTATGGAAACCAGGTCCTTGCCGCGGCGACCGATGAGTTCTTCTCGAGAGAGATATTTGCGGATGTTGGAACGTACAGCCCCCCGGACGATTTTTTTGAACCTCGCCTGGTCGACTTCGATTCTTTTGGACATGTACATGGCGTTCGTCCTGACCTTATGACTTGCTCTCCTTCAAGTCTCCCCGGGCGAAGATGGAGGCTACGAAGTTGAGCACGTCTGTGGCGCATACTTCACAGTAGCCGTAGTTCTTGATCAATCGGTGTTTCACCACATCGATCTTTTCCTGGGTCTCCTTGTCAATGACTTTGGAAACCAGGCTTGTGAGCTTTATGGTGTCCTTCTGATCCTCAAAGAGCTTTCTTTCCAGGGCACGATGGAGACGTTCATTGGTTGTGTACTCGAAAACCTTTCCCTCCACCGCAAGGGCGCCGATATAGTTCATGATCTCACGCCTGAAGTCATCTTTGCGGCTCTCAGGAATCTCGATCTTCTCTTCAATGGAGCGCATCAGCTGCTCATTGGGTTCTTCGTATTCTCCGGTGTACTTGTTCTTGACTTTCTCTTTCTGGGTGTAGGCCTTGATGTTATCAATATAGTTCGCGCAGAGTCTCTTGATGGCCTCCTCGTCAGCGCAGATCGCCCTTTGCACCTCATTCTTTGTGATGTCCGCGTACTCATCTTTCACCACGGTGAGCAATTCCTTGCAGCGCTTTTTCTGCTCTTCGGACGTGATCAGGCTGTGATGATCAAGGCCTGATTCCAGCATGTTGAGAACCGTGAAGGGGTTTACACAACTGTCGGCCTCGTCGGAGACAAGGGCATTGGAAATCTTGTCCTGGATGTAACGGGGGGATATGCCCTCCATCCCCTCCCTCTCCGCGCTGTCCTTCAATTCCTTGATGTTTTCTTCCGTGAATCCCGGCAGGGTCTTGCCATTGTAAAGTTTGAGTTTCTGGAGCAAGGTAAGGTTCGCTTTCTTGGGTTCTTCGAGCCTGGTGAGTGCCGCCCACATCGCAGCCATCTCGAGAGTATGGGGGGCAATGTGTTTACCTTGCACCCTTTCTGCCCCATAATCCTTCTGGTATATCTTGACCTCATCAGAGAGACGGGTGATGTAAGGGATGTCTATTTTTATCGTTCTATCGCGCAAGGCCTCCATGAACTCATTGTTCTGGAGCTTTCTGTACTCAGGTTCGTTCGTATGGCCGATGATGACTTCATCAATGCCGGTTTGAGGAAACTTCTTGGGTTTGATCACATGCTCCTGCGATGCACCGAGCAGATCATAGAGAAAAGCCACATCCAGTTTCAGAACTTCGACAAACTCGATCAGCCCCCGGTTTGCCACATTGAACTCGCCATCAAAATTAAAGGCCCTGGGGTCTGAATCCGAGCCGTATGTGGCTATTTTGCGGTAGTTGATATCGCCGGTGAGTTCGGTGGAATCCTGGTTTTTTTCGTCCTTGGGTTGGAAAGTCCCTACACCAACACGATCTTGCTCGGAGAGAATCAGTCTGTGAATCACGACATGGTTGAAGACCTTTTTTATGTCCCCGGAGTACTGCTGCATCAAATTGCGGAAGGTGAATCGGCAGAAGGGGCAGAGATCTGCGTCCATGCACAACTTGTAATGGCCGTTGAGCTTGGCGTTGATGCTATCGAGAAAGTCTGAACGAATCTCTTTCGGCAGGAGGTGCAAAGGTTCCTCATGCATCGGGCAAGATTCCAGAACCTCCCCTCTCTGTGGATCGGCAAGACGCCAGGCAAAGGTGTAGATCGCTCCTTCACGGGTTTTTGAATAGTCCTGAAGCCCTTTCTTGAGCAGACGAACGATGGTGCTCTTGGCTGATCCCACGGGCCCGTGAAGGAGGAGGACGCGGCGCTCGGTACCATAGTGGCGAGAGGCTGACTTGAAGATGTTCACAAGATGCAGGAGAGGCCTCTCGAGCCCGTAGACGGCATCTTCACCGCTGTTGTTCGGATCGGAGAAGAATTTGTACCGGGACAGTTTCTCCTTGTTCTCCGTGTATTCCTCTACCCCGTAAGAAATGATCATGTCATAGATACGCTGGAAGGCATTGCGGAGAATCTCTGGCGATTGGGTAGCCTTCTCCAGGTATTCTGCCATCGTGCCTTCCCAGTGATGTTCCTGGAAGGCGCTATCCCTGGTGTACTGATCGATCAGTGTTTGGATTTCAGGCTGGTAGGACATGGCTTCACCTCGTTTTCTGGGTCCCGGCGGACCACGTCAGGGTGGGGTACCCTGCGAGGTGAGTTAGAATAACAGCGTGAACCGAGGTTCAGTTGGATCGAGATTGTTAAAAGGCCCGGTCAGCAGCGCTAGTCCAGATCTATTTAAGGAGGACCGCGAGGACCAAATTAAAAAGCTATTGTTTGCTTCTTTAAGCAAGAGTTATGCCAAGTTTTGTTAAACACGAATATTTATATTTACAAAGTATTATTATATAGTTACGGAGATTAGCTAGCTAAAAAGGGTGTCCTTAAGGTTGAAAGAGTTAGGCAATATGCGTCAATTTGACGCCATTTTACGTCATTCCACGCACAGATTATGTTTTTCAACTCAGGGCCAATTTGGGTGTGATGTTGAAAGAAATACAGCACTGTAAAAGGTTCTCGCCCAGCACTGAAAAGCATGGACAGAGGCACCTTTTCCTCAACGCTCAGGTCCTGTTGGGCGAAGGGTGGTAAATTCGTTAACAGCCTGGAATGTGTTAGGAAACCTAATATAAGAACTTTCAAGTTTTCTCTTGACAAAGGCCATTCGTTATAGATAAAGAAAATAAGTTAGTGTTTGTTCACTTACACACCTAACCCCTTTTGCGCGCTTGCCTAATTCAGTGAATAGAGGCCAAAAAGGGCATACTGTCAGAGTAACCTTCGACCCAATAGCCGTGGGGCCAAGGCAGCATTTCGTAGCACTCTAACCTTAAACTGACTCACTTCTAATCAAAGCTTTATAGGAAGGAAATACAACGCCGAGAAAAAGAGATCTTCTACCCGGGTGGAGGTGAGGTTTCCTTTTTTTTGCCTTCGCGTGATCTTCCAGTAACGCAACCGGAAGGTATGCGCCCTTCCTCTCCCCTGTAGCAAAATCACGTAATCCGCAGTGCCCGCAGGTGGAAGCCGGTGGTGTACTGTTCCCTCTGTTTATTGAAAAGCGATCAAGTGCAGCGTCTTTCGGGTCAGAAGGAGGTCAGCCATGGGTCTTGCAAGAACACTGAGGAGACTGAGAAAGAAAGGAGGGGAGGCGGCAGCCAGGAAAAAACGCCGCAAGGTGCTTTTCGAGTCTCTCGAGCCGAGGCTGCTTCTCTCCGCAGATCTCAAGTTCACCATGACGGGTGATGCGAACGATCTCACCCTCCAAATGAAAGACGTGGAGGGGACGGACACGATTCAGCTCGTGAACAACGCGGACCAGTCCGTTGTTCAAAGCCAGGCTCTAGCCGATACGAGCGCCGTCATAGTCCAGGGTTCTGAACAGGACGATACCCTCAGGCTTGACGTCGACTTGACTCCGCTCCTTGACTCGCTTTCTATTCTTTTCCAGGGTGACGCCGGTAGCGACACCCTCCTAGGTCCAGCGGCCGACAGTACATGGCATATCACCGGCAAAGACAGCGGCACGGTCGCCAGTGTGGATTTCACAGGCGTCGAGAACCTGTTTGGTGCGGCGGATAACCAGGACAAGTTCATCGTCGGCGCGGATGGGAGTCTGAGCGGCCTGATCGACGGCGGCGCGGGGGGCTATGACAGCCTCGTAGTAGAAGGGGGGACTTACAACAGCGTGACCTTCTCCCCGACCGGCCCGGATTCCGGGAGCGTGGACCTGGATGGAAAGATCATTGCATACGCGGGGCTTGAGCCGATTCTGGTTAATGCCGGGAGTATAGCGGACGCCATTTACAATCTCACCGGAGGGGATGATCAGGCGGTCATCGAAAATCCCGGATCCGGTATGCAGATCAGGAGTGACAACGGCACCTTCGAGACCACCTCGTTCA
>JAHECH010000172.1 GCA_024641835.1 Deltaproteobacteria bacterium | reverse complement strand
GATAATAGCCAAAGAACGCTGTGGCGCCGGCGGCGACGATCTTATGTCCCAGATCCTGCGCGGTAAGGCAGGAACACAAGTGGATGTAGCGCTTGGCCACCAGATCGAGGTTGAGGCCATCGCTGGTGAAGAAGTACTGACATTTGTCACAGCTATAAACGGTCTCAAGCCCATGGCCGAATAAATAAAGCCGCTTAGGGTTTTGCTGCAGGATGATCGACCGCAAGTCAGCCGGCAGTGCCTGAAGGGACAGGACATTGATCCCTATCTGGGAAGCAAACTCCTTCAAGGGCGCCGCTCCCCAGATCAGGAGAGGGGTGCTGGTACACGGGGTATCGTCTTCAGGTATTGCCATAACCAGTTGATCACCGAGGCTGCCTATCTCAGAGGCAGGGATGGAGCGAGCTGAGGCAAGTACCGGCACTGCCAAAACTGCCAGGCCAAGTAATGAGGCCAGAGCTATCTTCTCCTCGGTCTTCAAGATAGAACCTCTCCTACATGTGTTATCTCGGCTTCGATTAACTTCCGCCCCAGCGGAGTACCGTTATTAACCTCCTGAAGAAGCTGCTGTGGAGAGTAACTCTTATCACTGATTATGATGTTGGCGGTTGCCTGGCTAAGCTTTTGCTGGAGGCGGATGACGGCCAGGCCATACTTGTCCATCACCTGGGTAAACTGCCGCTGCTCAATGAGGGCCTGGAGCTGGGCGCCGACAGGAGTCCCCCTGCTCACCTCGTCGAGCACCTGGTTTGGGGTGTAGGCCATTTGGCCGAGAACAATAAGAGCTTGATTTTTTTCGACGGCGGGTAAGCCGCTGTACCAATTTTGCACGTTCTGTAGCGACATCGGAGACCTCCTTTCTTGACATCCCGATAATCCATATTAGCATGAAAGTGTCGGTTGGCAAGATAAAGTAGTGGGGTGCGCTCCGCTGCGCTTAGGCTCACCTCCTTCCCGCAGCGACTAGGTTACCATCTCCCTGGCTAGGCGGCGCACCCTGCATGAAAATTAAGCGAGGGGCAGACAGTGGATCCATGCGCGAATGACTATGGAGGAGCAATTGCCGAGGACGGCGGCGTTAATGTCGCTGTGAGCCTGTCAGCCCAGAGCCCGACCAGAGTCATCGTAGAACTTCCTCTGCCTAATATTTCTTTGACTGTGAGCTGGAATTTCCCGGATTGGCAGAAGAACGCCTGCGGAGTAGTGTATAAGAACCTCTGGCGATGGCAGAGAAACTGGGGCTTCGCCATATGCGGCTTTAAGACAATCTTCGCTTCTGACATAGGCGCGGTATATCAAAGGTCAGGTCAGTTCACCACACAACTCAATATGCCTAACCTAACTCCAGGCCAATATGCCATCACCATAAAAGTGATCGCTGTCGCCATATATAACAGGACTCAGTATACGAGCTGTTTGCCTGTCACCAGCGAACAATATGAGGATTTCGTCTATAAGCAGGCTTCTATCAGCCAGCAGGTGCAGTACGTGTCAGGCATCCCCGTGGCTCAGTTCTCCGCATCGGTGCGTAGCGGTACTGTGCCGTTTACAGTCAAGTTCACCGATCTCTCGACATACCTGGCTGACTATCCTATCACATCGTGGGCCTGGGATTTCGGGGACGGGGCGAAAAGCAGCGACCAGAATCCCTACCACGACTATACTACCCCAGGTACGTATACGGTAAAGCTCACGGTCAGCAATCAGTCAGGCTCATCCTCTGCACAGATGGTAATCCAGGCCAACGAAGGGCCGGTGCATGCCCAGTTCGCGTCGGATTGCTATTTCCCATTAAATGTTCTGGTTGCCGAGACTTTTACCCCGATTATCGACATCCAAAACACGGGCGGGCCCGGTAACATCTATCTGTATTATATCGTGAAGGGTAAGCAGATCCCGATATGGACTTCGCAGCCTATCGGGGCCCGCTCCACCATTCGCGCAGACCTGGGGACGCACAACATAGCCTATTTCTTGCAGTACACACCGACCCAGGACGAGGTTACCAATATCACGTTCTATGTCGGCACGGTGGGAAAGGCCTACAGCGGCATATTTTCCAAGGATGTAGGCGTATCGGTTACCACACCGCCTCCTGCGGAGTGCGACTTGACTCACCCGTGCCCTTCGGGATATCAGTGCGTGAATGGCAGGTGCGTACCTGCCGGCCCTTCCAAAAATGTTCTCTACGCGCTGGGCGGGGTGGCCGCCACTGGCCTTGGCCTGATAATTTATGCGGTCTTCAGAAGGAGAAGGTAAGATGGCAAACGAAGTGAAAAGTGGAATATCGGGGGGAGCCATCGTAGGCATTGTTCTTGTCGTGGGCGCCTTAGGAGGCGGTGTGCTTCTCTATGAGTGGTCGCAGGCTAAGAACAAAGAATACGATGCCTTGCTGAAAGATTACCAGAATGAGTTGTCAGTGCTGATAACTTATCAGGCCAATAGCCCGACAAGCTCGGGGATTCAAACCATGACGAATGCCATGAGGGTAAAGGAACTCCGCCTACAGGGGCTGAACACCAGTTGGCCTAAAGATTTAGCAAACTCTGCGAAGGAGGTATTCGAGAGTTTCGGGCTGTATGTAGTTTTGCCGCTTGGGGGGCTTTTTATCGCTGGGTACGTAATATTTTGGCTTGTCAAGGAAATCTATCGCAACCGCCCCAAGGGTGGCGGTGGTGGCACATACAGATGCGAGAAGGACGGCTCTACGTTCACCACCCCAGACGCTCTATTTGCCTATGAGCAGCAGCATTTCCAACCGACCACGGATCCGGCGAGCATAGTCACGGCGCAGGCTGCCTTCAACGGATTGGCTAACTGGGTCCAGAACACCATGGCTGCCACAGCGGGGGTTTATCAAGGCGCATACCGGGACTGGAGCACATTGCCAGGTCAGCAGGTGATGTCCCTGGGCTGGGCCTTCGAGGCGATGTTCGGCATGGGGATCATTACCGACCCGAGCCTTGCACTGATGGCCGCGCTGCTGATGTGGTGATGGTTGGTCTTTGAGGCAACGTTCGGGCTGGGGGATACTATCACCACCCCACAGCTTGACGAAGATAGCTCAGGTTGGCATCTGTTTTAACTAAATCCTGTAAGGCGTACTCATCCTGCCAAGATTTATCGAAAGCCGCATTGCCCAGGTCGACCTCTTGATTATGCCCTTCCACGTCGCCCTGCTGCACATATCTCATTGCCTTGAGGAAATGTTCTGCTCCATCCATAAACGAAGTTATGCGGGTCGACAACAGGTCTACCACTTTGCCTTCGCTGACTCCGGTGTTCTGTTTTTGCATTTCACTCAATACGCCCCACGGAATGCTAATAAGTGCCTGCTCAGCATCTGTCTTCGCTTCGGCCATCTTCTCGACTGCAAGGGGATATTGTCCTCCCGTAGCGTAACTAACAGCTTGAGGCTGCAGCTTCTCTGCATCACCCATGCTGTTGTGAGTCGCAATAAAGCCGCTAATAAACTCATCTCTTAGGTCTTGTATTGGCGCAGTGGTTGGTGTTGTCCCGATGTAGATGGTCTTGGTACATGATATTCCGGCTATTAGCAAGCTTAGAATCAGTATTGCTATCAGCGCAAGCTTTCTCATTTCCACCTCCTTCGCCGACTCACGGCTGCGCCATTTTATGGTGAATTGGGCAAAATGTCAAACGTCCATACGTTCAATTATAGCTAGCAACTTGACAAGCTCAAAAAGTGCGTTAATCTAAAATCACAAGGTTATAGAAGCGGGTAGCACCTCCTCAGACGGAGGCTCTAGCTACCCGCTTTCCTTTTGTCTGAGGGGTGCTACTCAGCAGCGTAGGAGGAATAAGATGGCGTTTCAAGCAGAAAGAGTGAAGGAAGCGGTATATCCGGAGATATTCGGCATTGGCAGCTATGTCGTGGCGGAGCTCGTCGGTGCCGCTGTGGACAGCCGCCTCAAATGGATGAATGGCTATCCTGTATTTCAGACCGGAATAACCGCGGTGGCACTGATGGGAGGGCTCGCTATGGTGGGCTACGACAAAGCCCCGGGGTTCAGTAAGGGCCTGGTCTACGGTTCCGGCGTGGGTCTGATAGTGAACCTCGTCAGCGGACTCTACCAGGCAGCGACCAAGCAGCCCGCAAAATTAAAGCTCAGCGACGTGGCCGCCCTGGTGCCCCGCAGGGTAGGAGCCCTGCCTGCAGGAGGAGGCGGAAGCCTGAAGCTGCCGCCAGGAGTGAAGATCGTGCCAATAACCTCACAAGAGGGTGTAGCTGTCTCGGAACGCGGCACTTTCCCTTATGGTTCGTGAATCCCACCCGGCATGTAAAAAACATGCGGGTTAAATCTAACTCTGCGTATGAAGAATACGAGAGATGAAGGAGGAAAAAGATGGGATCTGTATACACTAGCAACAAGGCACTGGAGCATGACTATGTGACTGAAGATGCGGGCATGCTCAATGATTTCCTGGTAGACCCCAGTAAGGATAAGCCGCAGTTCTCACTGGCAAAGCTGAGCCTAGATGAAGTCACGGCAATTCTCAAGAAACTGGACAGCCTGGCACCTGGCTGGAGCCCCCAGATAACGCTGATGCTGGCGGAAGGTGCCGCTGCCGTCATTCAAGCGGTAAGGCTGGTTAAGGCTCTGTCCAAGCAGGAGTTCCGGGGCATTTTCGCCCAAGGCAATGGGCTTGACCTGAGATTGTTGAGGCCCAAAGACATCGGTGGCGCGATACTGAGAGGCACAGCAGCTGCTGGCACACTAGGCCTTTATGGCGGCGGCGGTGGGGCCGTGTACACGTGGTATTACACAGGCAGTGTTTCGAACGTCACGAATCACGTGTTCACCTCACAGACCATGGAGGACTATGGCGCACTGGTGTACCTGGGATTTATCGACCCCATCGAAGTGCCACCTATTGAGGCATTCCAGTTTACCCTTAACGGCATACCGGTGTCTGCTCAATCGTGCGACTTCAAGATGATCAAGACTTTCAACTCGAATGAGCTGCCGGTGGTCAAGGTGGAGAAGCCTATCATCGTGCCGCCCATGGGACAGCAGGCCCTTGATATGTATCCGTACCGGACTGGCAACACCAGAATTCAGCCGGTCGGCATATTGGTCGCCCGTTTCGTGGAAATGACTTTATAAAAGGGAGTGGGCCGATGATAAAAGTGGCGTCAGTCGCCGGGATTGCGGACTATGCCGCCGGGGTTGGCACGACCGTAACCTTCGGCGAATTTGAGAAGGTCACAGCGGCCATCGCGAAGTGCAACAAAGATGAGGTGCTTAAAGTAGACGACACCATATATGCGTTGGAGGTAAGCATCGCTGGTAATGTGGTTACAGTTTTGGTCTTTACCTGCGCTACCGTAGGCGGTCCAGGTAATGCCTGGACTGAGATAGCCGACCACTCTAACCTCAGTGCATTGACCTTCACAGTGGTTGCACACGGCGAGTGACTTTAAGGGAGGAAGCTATGCAAAGCATGCAGTCGATTGCCGGCCCCAACCCATATGTTGGAGGCGGGTTTACCGTAACCTTCGGCGAGTTCGAGAAGGTCACAGCGGCCATCGCGAAGTGCAGCAAAGATGAGGTGCTCGGGGCTGTCGACACAGCCTATGCAGTGGAAGTAAGCATCGCCACCAATGTGGTCACCATTAAGGTCTTTTCTGCTTCCACTGTAGGCGCTGGTCCTAATGCCTGGGGTGAACTCGCTGCAGGGAACATGTCCGGGCTGACCTTCACCGTGCTGGCAATTGGCGAATAAAAAAGCTTTCTAACATCTTAAAAGAGAGAGGAGAGAGGTTAAGATGTATGAGCTACTAACTACGCCTAGCCTTGACAGAGCGCAGTGGAAGTCAAGGCTACATAATCCCAACACTTTGAAATACCTCTATTTCACCCCTGCATGGCCAGACGCCCAGAGCTGGCTAGCTGGTAAATACTTCCAGATCACCCAAACCGTGGTTGTGTCCTATCCTATCGACCGCATCATACCGGGGAACGACCAGATCGATCTGGACCTGTCCAATAATAGCGGCGGCCTGGGCCTGTATCCCGCAGGCAAGAACATAGTCTACGAGATACTGGTAGGTTTGAAGCAGGGCAACTATCAGGTAGGCGTGTATATTCCCACATCAGCGGATTTTCTGCTGGCACTGGGCAAATCCGGTATACGCCCCAATCTGGCTGATCCTGACCTGCGCAACCTGGGAACGATAACGCCGGAGCAGTCCCCGTTCGATAACCCCCTGCTCAAGCTATGGGCCATTTACCAGATGGACTCTTGGATATTGACGGTGGACATGCTGCCCGGTGTTGACTTCGGTAAATTAGTCCTGGGCTTCGCCGTAGCCAAGCACCGGATCGTACAAATAGCGAAGCCTGAGATGTTCACCACAATACAGCATTTTAACGAGCTCAAAGGCGGCTGGTGACCTGAAAGGAGAACACGATGGCGACAGCTCAATGCGCAGCCGTAGCAATAGGTAATATCGTTACCTTGTTTACCGTCCCTAAGACCAAGCTGGGTAAAAATCTCTCGGTGACCATAGACAACCAGGGGGCGGCCAAACATGAGATTTCTCTCCGTGATGACTTTGATGCGGATCCATCGGTAGGTACGCCGGCAGGCAGCAGCCAGACCATAGGAATCGGTCAGTGGAGCGTTGGTGCTGGCCTAACTGCAAGCATCCCAGCAGATGACTTGAAAAAGAAGGAAGTCCGGGGTGCCCTGAAGTGCTATGCAGACGGCGCCGAGCCGCTGTGTATCATCACCGTGGATTACGACCTCGAGTAGGTGCATTATGAGAACAATCGACGGTCGAGTGCAACAGGCAAAGCTAGATAACAGTGTTATCTTGCGAGACACTATTACTATTACTCAGGACGGGTCTGCCCAGGCCGGTGCAGTGGGCTACATGCCATTTGCCGGCGATATTGTCGCCTGCAGCTTTATGAATGATTCCGGCGCTGCCTTCACCGCCGCCGCTAAGATTGCCGTCGCTGGTGGTGACGTTGTCTCTAGTACTGCTAACCTGGCTGATAACACATCGGAACGCAAAGCTGCCGGCCTGGCGCATAATACCGGATTAGCCAAAGGCGCTGCTATCACCCTGACCACAGGGACCACCGCCGGGACAGGGCCGACCGTTGCTATCATTGAGGTCGAGGGCAAGCTAAATGCGGTCGCCTGATCAGGAGGGTGAAGCATGGCCGAGAAGTCCGATGGCACAAAAACCGCCCTTCTCATCATCGGCGGGTTAACTGGTGCGGCGGCCCTGCTCGAAGCAGTAGCGCTGAGCAAGAAAGCCCTGGCCGCTGGGGTGCCGCCATCCGATGAGGCCATAATCGCGTTGCTAACCGCCATCGGCCAGGCTGTGACCGATATCGACGCTATTGAGACCGACATACTTAATGCCGTCAAGGCCATCTCAGTTCCCAGTGGCGGCGTGAGCCCGGTGGTAGCAGCGGAATTTCTAATGAACCCGCCCAAGGTGCTGGCACTGATTGAAACGGCCAGCCCGAGCGATTGCGACACCTCGCCAACATATACCAGTTTCCAGCTCAGCGCCGGGCAAACCTTGGTTATAACCCAGATCGCTCCTGCGAATAAAATGAACATATTGGCTGGGGGGATTATTTATTGCGATACGCCCCAGGCCATCAGCGCCACCCTCAAGCTCGATGGGAAACCACGCATAACAATTCCCAGCGGGCCGGCCATGGCAGGCATGTATCAATTCCCCCTTTACGGCTATAATGCCTGCTCCGATCTGGAATACACCGTAACCAATAATCATATCGCGTCCATAAGCATAACAATTATAGGATTCGGGGCTTCCCTTTCCCTTGACCTGTGGAATGCGCTTAAAGCACAGATTGCACAGATAAAGGGCCAGCTATTCCCACCTTAAAAGGAGAGATGTGCTTAAATATCGCTGCCGAGTTTGTAAGGTTGTAGCCGATATCGACAAAGAT
>JAHECH010000171.1 GCA_024641835.1 Deltaproteobacteria bacterium | reverse complement strand
CAGCGATGGCTGAACATTTGCGGTGCACCCTTGTGAGAGTGTTTGAACCGGGCGATCAAACCCAGCTGGTGGAAGATAGATGAGATGATAGAAGTCCCTCTTTATGAGCTGAAGTCTAAGCAATTTGCCAGTGTATGTCAACGACAAATGCGCAGCTTATGATTTTGAGGCTGCTCATTTTTTGTCAGTGTGACTCTCTTGTGGGCAGTTGAAAAAAGTGGGCCAAGGGTGCCCTATTCCTTTCCATAAAACTGGAACCCTGCCGGGCGGTCCGGATGCAAAATGGCCTGAAATTTCTCCGCGTTCCTTGACACGGCCGGAATGAGCGTTTACCAGAAAAAGGGCTCCAACACAGTATTTCAAAGGAGCAGAGAGAAAGCTAGGGCCTACGGAGGATCAGCCTCCCAGGAACCCAACGCAGGTGAGCCCTGACGCAGAGTTCCAGCAGTCTGCCCGAGGCGACTTCAGCAGGCACTTCCACGATAATGTCTGATCGGGTGATGTGCGGGAAGCGGACGCCAAAGAGACAGCCCTGTCCGGGTGGAAGCCGGCTGAGGAGGTGCAGGGTATTCCAGACAGACTTCAAGAGGGCTGTCCTTTCTTTCCAACTTTCCAACGATAGAACATTCCTGGGGATGGTTTAGGCTTTCTCCTTCACCATCATGGGTTCAGGCAGTTTACACTCTGGAAGAGAGATGGTCACCTGATAGTTTCAGGAGGCGAAGAAAGAGCGGCAGAACCCCAAAAAAGATACAATTTATCAAATGCTTGCATGATGAAGGAGGGTGGTTCCCTTTGGCATATCCCTTGCAAAATTCCGGCAATGGAGAACGCGCGGTTAGGACATAGGGCTGACAAGAAGGCTTTGAGCCGAGTCAGCTTGGCTGTCGATCCAGGGCAGGTATGGATTCAAAGTGAGACTGCCGGGACTTCAGCAAAACGGATGAACATTCTCGGTGTTCGATGTTTTACTCGATCAGATCCAGACTCATTGCAAGCTTCATAGGGGTGTCCTTCCTTGTTGGTGCCGTGTCTCTTTATGTCGGAGGACAGCTTCTCAACAGGGCTGTGCTCAGCGAGGCGAAGAACCGGGTCAGCCTGGACCTGAACGCTGCCCATGAGATTTACCAAAACCGTATCAAGCTGGTGGAGGTTTCCCTGAATATCACCACACTGGGATACGGCTTTGTCAAGGCGCTGAAAGACCGGGACACTTCGGATCTCATCTTTCGATTAAGCAGGATGTCTCAATACGCCTCCCTCGACTTTGCAGGGATTGTGACGGAAGAAGGAGCAACCTTCTGTCGAATCGGGCCAAATTCCCTCCGGCATGACGCCACAGCCTCCAATCCCATCGCTCAGCTGGCTCTTCATCGCAAAGCCTCTGTATCCGGCACTTTTGTTTTGGAGAAAGGCTTTCTGATGGATGAAAATCCTCAATTGGCCGATAGAGCCAGAATTTTCCTCACGGCAACGCAGGGAACAAATTCTATCGATGATCGGAACGTTGAAACCATGGGGATGGCGATAGCCGCAGCAGTCCCTGTTTTTCAGGAAGGCTCGCTTCTGGGAGTGCTTTATGGTGGGGTGCTTCTCAACAAGGAACAATCGATCGTTGACACAGTGAAGGATACGGTTTTCCTCAATGAGAAGTACAAAGACCGCAGCATAGGCAGGGCGAGTATTTTCTTGAATGACATCAGGATTTCCACGAACGTGCTCACTGAGGAGGGCAAAAGAGCAGTGGGCTCCCGGGTTTCCGAGGATGTCAAAACCAACGTCCTTGGGAAGAATGAACGATGGACCCATCGAGCCCTGGTGATCAACGATTGGTACATCACAGCGTACGAAGCCATTCAGGATGCCCAGGGAAAGAACGTGGGCATTCTCGGTCTTGGCGTCCTCGAAGAGAAATACACGGATTTGCGGTGCCAGACCCTCTCCGTATTCGTTCTGATCACTCTCGCTGGCATGGCCCTGGCAGCGGTACTGGGCACCTTTGTGGCGAACAGGATCATGAATCCCGTGCGCCAGCTCATCAGAGCGAGCCAGCAAGTCACAGAAGGGAGCCTTACACCTGACATCGGTCCTGCATCCCAGGGTGAAATTGCATCGCTCCAGAACACCTTCAAGGAAATGGTTGCAGCCATGGGTCGAAGGAGGGCTGAGAGCCAGAACATGCTCATCATGTCCGAAAAACAGGCGAGCGTGGGAAGGCTTGCTGCAGGCGTTGCTCACGAGATCAACAATCCTCTCACCGGTGTGCTCACCTATACGCATATGCTCCTGCGCCGGAAGGACTTATCTGATGACATCCGCAGGGATCTACAAACCATCGCTGAAGCGACCGAACGGGTGAGGAAGATTGTCAAAGGGCTTCTCGACTTTTCACGCCAAAGCAAACTAGATCGGGAGCTTGTGGATGTCAACAAGCTGGTCAGCTCAACCACTGCCATGATGGAAAACCAGGCTCTCGTGAAGGGCGTCAAGATCGCATTCAATCCTGCCGAGAACTTGAAAACGGCTGACATGGACCGCAACCAGTTTCAGAGCGTGTTGCTCAATATCATCATCAACGCCCTGGACGCGACAAAAGCGGGAGACAGCATCACCCTTTCCACAAGGAACAGTGCTCTGGTCAATGAGGACGGCCAGACAGGGATCGAGATTGAGATTGCTGATACAGGGTGCGGTATACCTCCCGAGCATATGAACAAGCTTTTCGACCCCTTTTTCACCACCAAAGAGGTGGGCCATGGAACAGGACTTGGTCTATCTGTAACCCTCGGAGTCGTGCAAAGGCACGGGGGATCCATCAGAGTGACCAGTGAGGTCGGCAAAGGGAGCACTTTTACCATATGGGTTCCCCTTGAGGGAGGAACGAAGTAGCATGAACATCCTCATCGTGGATGACGAGCGCATCGTCCTTGACAGCTGCAAGCGGGTACTTGAAGCAGACGGCTATTCGGTAACCCTGGTTAGCTCTGCTGACAAGGCGCTTGAGGCGATGAGCGCGGAGGCGTTTTCTCTCATCCTGATGGACATCAAAATGCCTGGCCGAGACGGCATGAGCCTTATGAGAGAGGTGAAGGAGAAGTGGCCGGACATCCCTGTGATCATTATGAGCGGATATGCCACCAACGAGACCGTGACCCAGGTTTCGAAGACCGATGCGGCCTCATTCATAGCAAAGCCTTTCACCCCAGATGAATTGGCGGAAGCCATCCGGAAGGTCTTGGAAAAGGAGGGAAGCCATGAATAAAAAGAAGGCCCTGGTCATTGATGATGAACAGATCGTCCTGGACAGTGTGAAAAGAATCCTGTCAGAGGAAGACTATGAAGTAGAAGGCAGCCTCAGCGGACAGAAGGGGCTGGAATGGGCGATTCAAAAAAACTATGACGTGATACTCACGGATATTCGGATGCCGGACATCGGAGGAATGCTCGTCCTCAGGGACATCAAAAGGGCGAAGCCATCTCTTCCTGTGTTGATCATCACGGGGTATGCCACAGTTCGTTCCGCGGTGCAGGCCATGAAACTCGGAGCTGCGGATTATATCGAGAAGCCCTTCACCCCCGAGGAACTGCTCAAGGCGGTGGACACAGCGATTGAAACCGCTGCAACGGAAACGCCCGAGGCGCAGGAGATCATTCACAAAGAAGAAATCCTTAAGGTGCTTGAACGGGCTGCGACGGACAGTGAGTTTGTGTACAAGCTGCTTCATCACTGGGTCGATGCCCTCGAGGGGTACAACCTCACAGGCCCTGAGAAGCTTGCTCTCCTTACCGGGGACAAGGAGTGGATCGAAAAATACACCGGCCCGCTCACTGCAAAGCAGAGACGTTGGCTTGAACGGCCCATGAGCGCAGAGATGCTGCGGAGCTTTGGCTGGTAACATTGGGAGGTGATCGTATGGCACACCGAATGCTTGTCATTGATGACGACAAAACAGTACTGGAATCGTGTCAAAGGGTCTTCAGGGATGAAGGCTACGAGGTGGTAGTCGCCTCAGACCCATGGGAAGGGTTGAATCTCGCTTCCAGCACGTATTTTGATGTGATCCTATGTGACTGGAAGATGCCGGGCCTGGACGGGCTCGATGTGGTTCAGGAGTTGGACAGGAGATGTCCTGACTCTGCCGTGGTGATGATTACGGGCTATCCGGCCTTGGAACGGGCTACAGAGGCCATGAAGAGGGGGGCAATGGATTATGTGAGCAAACCCTTCACACCGGAAGAAATCATCCAGGCAGTGAAGAAGGCCCTTCAACAGAAGCTGACCACAGAGAAGAAGGCTCTTGGCCGGGTTGAGAAGATGATGAAGGACTGGGCGTTCCCCACGCGAACCATGGAGGACAAGCCGCCGAAGACGATCGCCGAGACCGTGGCTACGACGGTAAGCGTAGGGAAGGTGACATCGCCATGGAGGACGGTTTTCATTCTCGGGATTCTGGCGGGTTCGTATATCGGGTTTGGAGGGCTTCTGTCGACCAGCGTGACTTTTGACATAGGCCCTGCCCTCGGCATGGGTTTCAAGAGGTTTCTCGCCGGTTCAGTCTTTAGTGTGGGGCTGATCCTGGTGGTCATCGCGGGAGCAGAACTCTTCACGGGCAATAACCTGATGATTTCCAGTGTGATGACAAAAGACATCGGTCTTGGCACGATGTCGAAGAGGTGGGGCCTTGTGTTTCTGGCCAATTTCATCGGGTCTATCTTGCTCGCCCTGATTTTCTATTTTTCAGGGCTATGGAAGGCAGGCAATGGAGCCATGGGTGCGGCTGCCGTTGGGATCGCCTATTCAAAGGTGAACCTTACCTTTGTCGAAGCCCTTATGCGTGCGATCGGCTGTAACTGGCTGGTGTGCCTGGCGGTCTGGATGGCCCTTGCCGCCCGGCAAATCATCAGCAAGATCTGGGCTATCTATTTCCCGATCATGGCCTTTGTCGCCATGGGCTTTGAGCACTGTATCGCCAATATGTATTTCATTCCCGCGGGCATATTTCTGCACCAGTGGGCAGGAATCGCAACTCCGGCGGGTTTTGTTGCAGACTCCCTTGGGTGGGGCAGCTTTCTCTGGAAAAACTTGCTTCCAGTGACCATAGGGAACATCATTGGTGGCGGGGTGTTTGTGGGGATGAGTTACTGGAGCGCCTATCTGAGACCTGTATCCAGCAAGGCCTCATAAATACAGGACCCCCCTGATTGGTCTCCGCCAGTACTTCGTGCCTGGGCGGCTTTCATGGCCGCCCGGGAAGTTCTAAGGAAACGCGATCCCGGCGAAAAGCCAGTTGGGACTCTTCTCTAAGACTCTTCCCATCTCAAGAACGTAGCCCGGCCGGATGCTGTCCTTCCATCGGGGATAGCCCCCTAGCCAGACGTATCCGATGAGCTGATGGAAGACTTCCCCGGAGAAAAGGTATTCACCGATAGCGACGGTGTCATGTGCCCTATCAGCCCTAAGAGGGATCGTAGCGATCCTGGCATATTTCTCCAGAATGGGTTTTACGATCGACCTGTTCTGAAGCCCTTCCGGCTTTTGCTTGAAATCCTCCTCTCTTCTGGGAAAAGGAAACCGCCTGTACACCTCGCCAATGAAGCCTGAGTAATGGACATCATGGATCGCTCCCATGAGATCGCCGATGTCCGCCTGCCTGGGAATGTCGTGGACGTCCCATGACATCTCGAAAGAGATTTCCTCTTTTCGTTCAGCCAACTGGACGATGGAAGCACAGAACTCCTCAGCGAAAAAAAAGTAGTGCTCCAGGAGGAGCAGGTCGGTATCGATGTTGAAAAACCCGAAAGCGACAGCACCTCGATTTAAGGATTGAAATGCTAGGGGCATGATTCTTGTCCGTTCTTTTTGATTTCGGCCGGCGGATGTTTGACAGGCAGTTTTATGCTGTGTATATTGTAAAGTTTATGTGGATGATTAAAAATACTAAACGTTCCGTCTCTTATGGAATACATCTCTTCTCCAAAAGTGGAAGAGCATCCTATATGAAGGAGTGAAGAAATGCACGCTGAAAATTCTCTGAAGAAATTCACCGGTGGCTCCAAATATGTGTTGGATGAGGAACTGGCCAAGATCGTCAATATCTCCATCGCTCTCGAGATGCCCCTTCTCCTGAAGGGGGAGCCGGGCACAGGAAAGACCATGTTGGCCCATGCCATTGCAGAAGCTTTGAAAATGGGGCTCATCGTCCTGAATGTCAAATCGAGTATGAAACTGATTGATGCCCTTTACCAGTATGACACCCTCACAAGGCTCAATGACAGCCGCTTCGGGGACTCCAAGAGGGCTGTGAGCAACATCGAAGAGTACATCAAGATGGGAAAGATCGGGCAATCTTTTGTCTCAGACGAACGGGTGGTTCTTCTCATAGACGAGATTGACAAAGCGGATACGGATTTCCAGGACGACATGCTCGACGTGCTGGATCAGATGGAATTCGACATCATCGAGATCGATAAGACCATGAAGGCAAAATGCCGGCCTATCGTGATCATCACCTCGAATGCGAAGAAAGACCTTTCGGATCCCTTCCTGGGCCGCTGCAATTTCCATCACATCGCCTTCCCGACCCCTGAGATCATGCGTGACATCGTCTCCGTTCATTTTGCGGAGATCAGCAAGGATCTCCTTGAGGCAGCCATCAAAACTTTCTATCGATTACGGGAAATCAGAGGGGTTGAAAAGAAGCCTGCCACGCGGGAACTCATCAACTGGATTAGGGCGCTCAGAGCGGATCCGGATTTCAAGCTCAAGGATCTGGTCAAAGGGGATGTGCCCTACTTGGGTGTGCTCTTCAAGAAAAGCCCGGATTATGCGGTGGCGCAGGGTGCAGTCTCAAGGTCCAGACTTTAAATAGGGGTTTCGATGTTTACGGACTTCTTCTATACATTGAGGAAGGTGGGTATCCCAGTATCTCCCACCTCTTTCCTAAGGCTCCAAAAAGCTCTCAGCATGGGGCTCATCAATTCCATTGATGACTTTTATACTGGAGCGAGGGCTATCCTTGTAAAGAGCGAGCGCTATTTCGACCTCTACGATCAGGTCTTTGCTCATCACTTCGAAGGTGCGGATCTTGTAGATCCCACGGAGTTTGAACTGAAGGAGATAGCCAATGCCCTGCTGGAGGAGTGGCTGAAGGCGCCTGAAGAAATCGCTAGAGCCCTTGGCGTTGATGAGAACGAGCTGTCCAAGATGACGCCGGAAGAGCTGATCAAGTACTTTTTGGATCGACTGAAAGAGCAGACCGAAGCACATCACGGTGGAAGCAAGTGGATCGGCACGCGTGGTACTTCCCCGGTTGGTCATTCAGGTTTTCATCCAGGAGGCATGAGGGTAGGGGGAGTCTCCATGAACAAATCGGCTGTGAAGGTGGCCATGGATCGGAGGTACAAAGACTACTCCCAGGAAGGCCCCATCACGCCATCTCAGATGAGTGAAGCTCTGAAAAGGCTCAGAAACATGGTTCCGGTCGGGCCAAAAGACGTGATCAACATCGAGGAGACCATTTACCAGACCATGAAGAACGCTGGTGAGATCGAGATCATTTTTGATCGGGGCTTGAAGGATCGACTCAAGGTGATCCTGGCCATTGATAACGGCGGATGGTCCATGGACCCGTATATCGAGATTGTTCAGACCCTTTTCAACTATGCCCGGGCGCAGTTCAAGGACCTCAAAATCTTTTTCTTTCACAACACGATTTACGACAGCCTCTGGGAAGATCCTCCGAGACGGAGCAAGGCCTTCGCGGTGAACGACCTCATGCGTCTGGATCCTGACACGCGACTCATCATTGTGGGTGATGCCAGCATGGCTCCCTATGAGCTCATGGCGACGGATGGATCGATTCACCTGGAAGAGAGGTCGGGGAGGGCGAGCATCGAGAGGCTCAAATTCATATCCAAGACATTCCCGTACGCTATATGGGTCAATCCCAAAATGGAAATGGAGTGGCCCTAT
>JAHECH010000170.1:4484-7976 GCA_024641835.1 Deltaproteobacteria bacterium | reverse complement strand
CATGACCAGCCAAAGTTATAATAGCAGGTGGTTCCCTAGCAGACTTGACACCTCTTTTCCAGCGCAGGAAGAGACAGGTCCTACCGAAAGACTTGAAGTTCAGCCAAAATAATGGCAGAATACCTTTGTCTTGTTAAGTTTTCCGGCCAGGTATGTTTTAAGGAACTATTGGGATATCTGCCAGAGCAGCCTGAGAGCCCAGGACCATGGGGAGCGTACAATCCATGAACAGGACTCAGATGAAAACAGAAGCTCTTGAGTGGGACTGCGCTGGGATAGACCGATTGATCTAAATAATATTAAAATTATGTATTATTGTATATAAGTTGTAAAATTTAGTTAAGCTAAGAGGAATCGAGCGGAAACTTTGTATGGATACTCATAAAGGCACAGGGGCGCATCCACTGACCGGGAAAGGGGAACGAGGGCGACAGACAAAAATCAGCGTTCGATGGCCTGTCACGATTATTTCAGGGCAGGAAACCTTGGAGGCCGAATCAAGGGATATTACCGTGAAAGGGATCTTTCTCCGGAGTCAAAAGGAGCTCAAGGGTGACGAGATCTATCAGTTGATTGTGAGAGGGCCTCAGAAAAGAACGGTACTCATAAAGGGAAAGATGGTGTGGTCCAACATGGATGAAAAACGTCGCAGCCGATCCCTTCCCGGGGGAGCGTTTTTCTTTCTGAAAGCCGCTAGAGAAGATCGAGAGATCTTGAGGAGCTTGATCTCGGATCATCTGAAGCCGTAACAAGTTCGTACCTTTTGTTCTTCGCTTTTCCTTCATTCGTTCTGTTCAAATATAGTCTCCCCACCACTTTGCAACACTGCGGGAATTCATGGCGTTTCGGGCTGTTCAGCGCCTCATTTTGCCTCCAGAATTCAGCCTTCAAATGAAGTAAGGTCAAATATCTATATGTTGTGTATTTTTTTTCTTGACACACAAGATATTATGATTATAATAGCTTATCGATAAGTTGTAAGAGGACCGAAACTTAAAGGTGTTGGCACGCGGCAGGGGGGTAACCTTTCAGCCTAACCTAAAGGAGAATGCGGCAGGAGAGTCAACCTTCAACCCAACCTCTCACCAGAGGCAGAGCACTTAGCTCTGCCTCATCTTTTTTGGGCGTCAGGGGCTCCAGATCCTCGCTCAATCTGTTTTGTCCGCGGAAGCGCGTTCCCCTCCGTGAAGGATGGGTGGAAGGCGCTTGTTGCCGCTCCGTCCCGGTTCACTCTTTTTAGGGTGTTTGGACTTGGGCCGGGCTAAGCCTCGCCTTCCCAAAGTGCAGAAAGTAGAAAGGAGGGCCTTATTTTAGTAAAATAGGGGTTACGAATTGAGTTTGGGTAGAACCATGGTGGTGTGAGAGACGTGGGGAAAGTGAAAATCCTGACAATTCTCTGGATATCGGCTGTACTGTATGGTTGGCTTGTCCTTTATGGTCTTCCACTTCCCTTAGCGTGGGCAGCTGACAAAGAGAATGAGTCAGTGTTCTCTCTGGATGTGAACAATGAACGCCTGGATGATGTGCTCGATAAGATCTCCAAAGCTTCAGGATATGAGATTACGGTGAACGAGGGATGGCGCAGCAAAACCGTTTCAGCACGGTTAGAGAATGTCACTTTAGAGGAGGGGCTAAAGGCGATAATGGAAGAACTCGGGAGGCCAAACTATCTCCTGATCTACGACGAAGAGCGAAAGAGAATTGAAATTGTCTTGGTGCCCGCGTCTTATTCGAAACCTGAGTCCGCGCGGAAAGTAGAACCATCATCAACCCTAAGACGCCAGCGGCAGGGGGTTCTCCCGACTCTGGAAAGAGGAAAGCCTGTCGCAAGGCCGAGCCTGAGAAGCATAAGAGAAAGATCTGCCAAACCAACCGCTTCACCGGAAAAATCCTTAGGTCACCCCGGGCCGGAGGAAGGCGGGGCGGACTCAGTTTCAGAGAAGAAGGGGTCCCTAGACACAGAGCCCGAAGTGGGTGAAGCGCCTGGGGAAGCTCCCGATTCACCTGAACGCGAAGATATGACGCCGGAAACACGACCGGAGAGGAAAGCCATCCCTCAAACGAGGCGGAGGGCTCCGGAGGCTCCAGAGGGAAACTCCGATTCCTCCGGGCCGTGAATTATATTGGCAGAACCCTGCAAAAAGACCAAAGGCTTCTTCCACACCCTTCTCATCTATCCTTTCTGAAGAGGCTTCCGACAAGCGATCATTTAATACGATCGCGCCAATTGCCCTTACATGTGTCATTGTGAGCCGATAGGTCACACCAGTCCCCTTCTTCCAGGGGCAGACCAAACTTCATGACCGTGGCCTGGGTGAGCAGAGTGAACTTCAAACCTGCGATCATGGCCGCGGCTTTGAACAAATTGCACTATACTCCTGAAGGCATTCGGGACAATAAAACATTCAGCATCAACATCCCGAGCGCAGACATGATCGAGGTGACGGATTACTGCGGAATCGTCTCAGGTAGAAAGGCCGACAAGCCAGACATCAAAAAATGAATCCTGCCGTTCTAACCATGCCTGACAACAGGTATTGGAGCGTCGGAGAATACTTCGGGAAAGCCTGGGGGGCAGGGAAAAAGTTAAAAAAAGGCTAACAAAAGCATAGCAGACAATAGGTAACTTTTTGCCAAGGAGTGGTATTTCCTTCCTCAGAGAGAATAGTATGGTTTTACATATCGCAGGACGCGGCCTTGTCCCATTCGTTAAGTCTCTGAAATTGTGACGCCAAATAGATCCTCCAACGGAACTCATCTGGCATAATCCTTGCTTTTTAATCTACGCGGAAAAAGGAGGACAGGATCTCTCAGGCAGCATTGAAAAACGGAATGAGAAGACCAGCCTTCAACGTTTCCGATACCCAATCCGCAGTCATGGGCTGTGCTGCCGGGCTTACAAAGTTTTGAGTTGACAAAACATTCTCCGAGTATTAAGAAGTCAACGCTAGTTAACTTCCTCTATTTCATTTCTACCTGACGAGTTTTGGTCTTTGAGACGCTGCTCGTTTTAGATATCCAACTGCAAGTAGGCCTTCTCTTCGAGGCTACGCAGTAGAAGGAAGATAAGGCCAAACCTTCCGATTGCCTTTGAGCTCGCCGGAATACCTTCAACCAGCGGCTAAAAGGCTCCAAACCTTTAATGCCTCCATCCGCATGGGAGATGTTAAAGGACTTCAAAGTGCGAACCTAGAACCAGAGTGTGAGATGGTGTGGGTCACAGCCTTCTCAGGCTTCTGTATTCTGTATGTGCTGGTGATACCAGATAGGAAATGGTGCGTGACTCGTATTCGTAGAATTTTCTTCCGGCCGTGTTGTCTTCTGCACAAAGCTTTTTTCCACGGCGGCTTCGTTTGGGTCACTGCTACCACCGCGTAGGATAAAAACAAAGGGGAAAGTTTCGTGGGTTACGGGAAGCTCGAAATCGTCCTTTTTCCAGAAAAGACCAGCAAGGTGAGGCGAGTTAAACTACATGCCTCCCTTTGTGGTTTG
>JAHECH010000170.1:0-4474 GCA_024641835.1 Deltaproteobacteria bacterium | reverse complement strand
TGCTGGTGATACCAGATAGGAAATGGTGCGTGACTCGTATTCGTAGAATTTTCTTCCGGCCGTGTTGTCTTCTGCACAAAGCTTTTTTCCACGGCGTAGGATAAAAACAAAGGGGAAAGTTTCGTGGGTTACGGGAAGCTCGAAATCGTCCTTTTTCCAGAAAAGACCAGCAAGGTGAGGCGAGTTAAACTACATGCCTCCCTTTGTGGTTTGCTCATTTCACTTTTCATCTTCTCGGGAGCGCTTCTCACATGGATTGTTGCGGATTATTCGATGATGAGATACAAGGTTCGGCAAATTGGGCAGCTGGAAAGAGAGAATGAAGAACAGAGAATGGAACTCCTTCAGATGTCTGGAAGGGTAATGAAGCTGGTAGATGTTCTGGATCACATCCAGGCGATCGATGATGCGGATGAGATCATCCTCAATCTTGAAAAGGCCTATGATGATATTCAGATACACCACCTGAACAGAGCAGGTTCGAGTATTGAGACGGCTGATCAGGTCGCAACCCTGGACTACGATGATCTTGCTGGTCATATGAACAGTGTTCTCGCATACCTGGGGAATGAGATCGACGGAAGAGAATCCCGAGGAAAGCAAATTGCGCGCAGGGTAGGTAGCATCAGGAGCGCGAGCGGGAACGAGGCATACAATGTCGCCCCAGGAGCAGACACGGGAAGCAGGGAGACCGTCATGAAGAAACTCAGAGCAATAGCCATTGAATTGGGTCTTGCCCCGCGCCTCGCTCTCAGCATGGCAAAAGTGGAATCAGGGTATGACCCGAGAGCGGTGTCGCCAAAGGGCGCCATTGGTGTTCTACAGTTGAGCCCGTTTTTCGTGTGCGAGGAGTATGAGGTCAGCCCGGAGATGCTCTTTGATCCAGAGGTGAATATTCGCATAGGTCTCAGCTACATGAAATCACTACTCGAGCGATTTGATGAGAACTTGGACCTTTCTCTTGCAGCGTACAATGCTGGGCCTCGACGGGTTGTAGAAGCGGGTTACGATATCCCTCCGATTGGAGAAACACAAGAATACGTGAAAAAAGTGAAAGAGGCCATGAGACAGGGAATGACAAGGCACTCCGCGCAACCCATGGATCGCGGACAAAACCCAACCACAAAAGAGCCGTCCTAAGGGGTACAGGAACCAGCTGAGTCACCATGGGTGGGTTATAAAGGTTTTTTTGCCCTCGTAGTTTCCCCCCTTTTTTGATTCTCCGTGACAGCCATGGATGTACTGCGGCTTTTTTCTTGACTCACCAGAGGTCATGCTTTATCCTCTCCTTAATCGGACCCGTCCGTTAGCCATATAACCTGCCGAGATCGCACATGAAAAAGTGGTTTACTCTGGGATTAATCATACTCATCTGGGCTGGTGTCTCCGATGCCAGACGTACTAAAACCAAAAAGCCGCAACCTTCCCGAGAGGCGCCCCAGATTCGAGCCGAGCCTGCAAAGGAAAACCCTTACAGCGCGTTCGTTATTGTAGAAGGAAGCACAGGAAAAGTTCTTGAGGGTGAAAACATCCACCTCAAATGGCCTCCTGCTAGCATCACCAAGCTGATGGTGGCCTACATTGTCATGGAAAGGCTCGCCAAGGGAGAGATGCAACTTAGCGACAAAATAACCGTCTCCCGGGAAGCTTCAAAAATGGGTGGAAGCCAGGTGTTTCTAAAAGAGGGGGAAAGCTTTACCGTAGAAGAATTGATGAAGGCTATGCTTGTGGCCTCTGCTAATGACGCAGCCTACGCGCTGGCTCAGCACGTCGCTGGCAGCAAGGAAGGATTTGTGCAACTCATGAACGAAGAAGCCAAAGCGTTGAACATGGGGGACACCGAATTCCACTCTGTCCATGGTCTGCCTCCGTCTAACAACGAACCGGAGGATTTGACCTCGTGTCATGATCTTGCGATTCTTGCGCGGGCGCTGCTAAGGTTTCCTAAGGTTCTGGAATGGACCTCCATTCAAACTGAAAGATTTCGCAATGGGACATTCATCATGACCAATCACAACAAGCTCCTTGAAAGAATGCCCGGCGTAGATGGGCTTAAGACGGGCTATTACAGGAGGGCTGGCTACAATGTGGTGGTTAGCGCGAAAAAGGGAGGCTTGAGACTTATTGCGGTGGTCATGGGGAGCTCCACCCAAAAGATCAGAGATCGTATGGCTGAAGAGAAACTCAAAGAATACTTTCACACTTATGCAATGGTGACAATCGTCAACAAAGGCGATGTGATCGATAAACCCATTGCGGTTCGCAATGGCAAAATGAGAGTAATTAAAGGGATTGCGAGCGCAGGATTCACTTATCCGGTGCCTTCCAACAAGAAGGGAACAATCAGAAAAGAACTCAACCTGCCGGAGAAAATGAATGCGGAGATAAAAGAAGGCCAGCATCTGGGTGAGATGATCATAGAGCTGGACCATGAGGTCATCGGTAAGGTTGAAATCGTTTCCCCGGTACACGTTCCTGAGGCGGGTTTTTTTTCAAGGATGATGAGGCTGGTTGGATTTGGTTCCTAGCCAGGCCAGTACTACATCCCTTCATTTTCGTAGACATTGCATATGCAACATAAGAACGTGGCAGGCTCAGTGTGGCTTGTGTTCCGCATGCCATGGGGCTCCATGCTCGGCACATAGACTGCGTGTCCCGGGCCGCAAGTCCATTTCTCCACCATTTCATCGGTCCGGGGATCGAAACGCCAGCACTCAAACTGGCCACTCATGATGTACATGGTCTGAACATAAAAGTGGTTGTGAATCGGGATTTCGCCCTCAGGCTCCGCGGTAAAAAGCCTGAGTCCATATTCTGGATAGCCCATGTCATCTTTGCCGAACCTGGACAGCCAGCGAACGCGAATACCCTTCACATCGTATGACTTGCCGCGATATGGGAATTTGTCTATTTTGATTTCCTCAGAATTCTTCCAGTTGAAGACCTCCATGTTCGCCTCCGTGTGGTTATCGAAAGAATCTTGCAGAAAGCCCCTGATGCGATATTGCGGCCCTGAGAGAACACTCCCCGGAGCGCTCTGGCTCGGCTCAGTTTGGCAACGGATCGATGGGGGTGAGATGCTTGTTTTCATGCGACGGAGGAGAAACCGACGGTGATATATTACGTTTATTTTGATCGTTACCGGCGGCCAAGACGAGGCGTCAGTGAAAAGGAACTCGCTGAGAGATATGAGAACGATGCTCATCGATTTCTACGGGCCATGGAACCGCCTGGCTTAGACGCAGGCGTGGAACAGCCCTTAGGTCATGTGGGTATTCTTCATTTTGAAAGTGAGAAGGAACTCGAAGATTTCCTCGAAGCCACGGGAGAGGAAATCATCGGCTTTTACGAATGCCGTTCAGAAAGCCGACCCTACAACTTTTAGGGCAATTGAAGTTTTCCTTGATTTGCCTCAAAAGGTCTCTGGTGAGAATAAAAAAGTGCTTTTTTTTCAGAAATATCTCAAACCGTCTGGGGAGGAAGAGACCCAGAGCTGTGTGTCTTCATTCGACAGACGTCTCCATCCTCGGTTCTGGCCACAACTAGGGTTTACGTGAAAAAGCCAGAATGCCCCGCTCGGAAGAGCGGGGATGAATGGCCATGGGGCTTCAGGTCGGATAGTCAGCAAGTTAGAATGGCTTTTTCTATAGAAGAAGCCCCGTGCGAAAGCACGGGGTTCTTCACGGCTCAATGGCACTTCTGGTACAAAAGTTAAGATCAACTACATACAAAAGACTGCTCGTTTCGAGGACACATGGCAAAGAATTATCGGGAACACAAAAGAAAGATGTCAGAGCAAGGAATTGAGTGACGTGCCTGTACGCTGTCATGCTACTTAAGCAGTTACTAAGGAGAGCAATATATTGTTTACATTTTCGTGGGGCATGGACATTTTCTTTCGTTCCAAGTCTCCCGGCCTGGTCTTTTCGGTGACTTATCCATGGGGGAGTTCTGCCCCCTCCGCATTCTCCGCCTGCGGCGGAGCTGCGGCTTCCCCCACGGATAAGTCACGAAAAGGACGGCGGCCTCCCGCCAGTCACTTCAGAAAACCCCCATGCCCCGCGCACTTATGCCGCGCAAACAATTTGATGCTCCCAGTAGTAATTACCGTATGAAATTCCATTATTTCACATGGCGAAGGATGAAGCTCTACGTGGGGATCACTGCGATTTGTATTGTTGTGGCAATCGCCCTCAACCTCATGCTGGAGAAGAAGAGAAATCAGATCTCAGACATGGGTCTGGATCGTGAGATGATGGGCAAGGTAAGGGATATTTTGGGAGATCATCCGGATATTGAGACCATGGCAAAACTCAAGAAAGCCTATGAAGGAAAGCTCAGCGAAGCAGAGCTTAAGAGACTGAAGGAGCAAATCGAACAAAAACTGGATCCAAGCCAGATTGAGAGATTTCGACAGACTTACAAAACCCTGGGTGGAGGACAAAGGGGGCACCCGTAAGCGGGTGTTCTTTCG
>JAHECH010000169.1 GCA_024641835.1 Deltaproteobacteria bacterium | reverse complement strand
CTCCTCGGTACCTCTATTGCTTCGCTGACTATCCTTTACAACCGATCCGAAGAGATACTTATAGACCAGGTGATGGATGATATAGACCATATCACAAACGCGATCCAGATCAGCGTGGAAGAAATGACCCTACAGGGGAATGCTACCCAGAGACTCAAAAGCTATGTGGACATGCTGAACAAAAAGGGCATCAAAGAAATCTCCATCATCGGCGGGGATTCTCAGGTGATAGCCAGCTCTGACCCTCGCAAAATAGGGACCAGGCAAAAGATCAGCACAAAGGAGAGCGGTAAAGCCAGACAAAAAGACAAGTCGGCAAAGAAAAAGGACCTGCTTATCACTGCAACCATCGGTGAAAAAAGTGAGAAAGAGTCCCAGAGACTTCATCACGTGATCATGCCCGTGTCCATCAAGGGCCAGAACATCGGCTACATCCTTGTAAGCATGGTTCTGGATGACTACAGGTCCCTCCAAGAGAGAAACCACCTAAAGAGAATATTCGCTACGGTGTTCGCTTTTGGCTTGGGAATGATCGTTTCTCTCCTCCTTGCCGAAAGATACACTGAACCCATCAAGAAGATCGCTCAGGCAAGCAGAAGAATTGCTCAGGGCCACTTGGTTAAAATCCGGGACACCAAGCGAAGGGATGAGATTGGCGTCCTGGTGAAAAGCTTTAATGAAATGGTTGCGAAGCTGGAAGAGAAGCAGGAACTCGAGGACAAGCTTAAGAAGTCTGAGAAACTGTCCATGGTGGGTCAATTGGCATCCGGCATCGCCCATGAGGTGAGGAATCCCTTGAACTTCCTTTCCCTATCGATCGGCCATATCAAAGACAGGATTGCCGAGGAGAAACTCAAGGATGGGGCTCACCTCAGTTCCCTCTTGGACGACCTTTCAAGAGAGATCTACAGGGTCAATGAATTGATCAACAATTTCTTGTTCCTTGGAAAACCCTTAGCTCCCAATAAAGAATCGGTCACACCAGATTCACTCATGAATGAGGTGCTCTACCTTTTGAAAGACAAGGTCCGGGAGGGCATCCACATCAAAGTTAAATGCCCTGAGAACAGCCAGCCTCTCTACTGTGACAGATCTTATATGCGGATGTGTATCAGCAATCTCCTGCTGAACTCCGTGCAAGCCATCGAGGGGGACGGGGAGATTGTGGTGGAATTTGGAGGATCCGACGGGTTTTCCTCCATCTCTGTGGGAGACAATGGAAAAGGCATTGAGAAGCAAGACCTGGAAAAGATTTTCGAGCCCTACTACTCGACTAAAAAGATGGGTATGGGTCTTGGCTTGACAATTACCAAGAGACTCGTGGAAGCGCACGGCGGAACCATCTCGATTGAGAGTGAAGTGGGAAAAGGGACGATCACAAGAATTGAGGTTCCCCGGTGTGAAGAATAGCAAAGGCAGTGTCCTCGTCGTCGAGGATGACAAGCACCAAAGAGGGATTGTCAAAACGATCTTGGCGAAGGAGGGTTTCTACGTAGAGGACGTGGCCACTGGAGGGGCAGCCATGGATCTGCTTCGCCAGCATACGTTCGATCTGGTCCTCACGGATTTGAGACTACCTGACATGGAAGGCACAGAAATTCTCAAAGAAGTTAAGGCACAGAGCTGTCCCTCCCATGTCATCATCATCACCGCCTACGGATCTATCCCCTCAGCCATCGAAGCAACGAAGCTGGGAGCCTTCTACTATCTTGAGAAGCCCTTGGAGAAAGATCAGCTTCTGCTCATCCTTCAGAATGCCATGAACCAGGTGAAGCTACTCAAAGACAACCTGATGCTAAAAGACCAACTCCAGGACAGGTTCCACCTAGACAATATTGTCGGCAGTCATGGAGGGATGCAGGAGCTTTTTAGGATCGTAAAGAAGGTTGCTCCCACCAACTCAACGACCCTGATCTACGGTGAGAGCGGCACAGGGAAAGAGCTTTTCGCCAGGAGCATACACTACAACAGCTCGAGAAAGAACAAGCCCTTTTTTGCCATCAACTGCGCTGCAATACCGGAGACGCTGCTGGAGAGCGAATTGTTCGGGTTTGAAAAGGGAGCTTTTACAGGGGCGATGACCCGGCACATAGGGCTCTTCGAGCAGGCCCACGGAAGTAGTCTTTTTCTTGATGAAATTGGCGATCTAACCCTTAACACGCAAGCCAAAGTATTGAGAGTCATCCAGGAAAAAGAGATTCGAAGGATTGGGGGCAAAGAATCCATCAAGCTTGATGTGCGCATTATTGCAGCTACGAACAGGAAGCTTGAAGATGAAATAGCAAGGGGTCGTTTTCGTGAAGATCTCTTCTATAGACTCAACGTTATTGCATTCACCATTCCACCCCTGCGAGAAAGGGGCACGGACATCCCCCTCCTCGTGGAACATTTCCTCAGGAGACTCAACGAAGTGAGCGGCAAGAAAACCGGCATTGCGAACGAGGCTCTTCAATCCCTCATGGAATATTCCTGGCCGGGCAATGTGAGGCAGCTTGAATCCGCTATTGAGCGGGCCTACATCCTCTGCGAAAGCGAGAGGATAGGGTTGGAACATCTTCCTGAAGAGATCAAACAGGGGCGAGTGAAGTCTTCCGTACTTCAATCCTTAAGGCCCACGGTCGATTACCTTATCGATTCGAGGCTCACCGCAGCAGAGTACCGGCTTTATCTTTACTTGATCAAGACTGACGCGGTTGACTTAAATGGACAGGGATCGCTGGAACCCAGAGCTATCATGGAAAGACTCGGGATCAGCAAAGAGACCTTTTATACAGCTATTGCTAAGCTCAAAGAGTTGGGACTCTACGATTTCAAATCAAGAAGCACTCTCCTTAAAAGCCAACCAGGAAAGAAGAAAGAGTCAGAATTTTCTGACTGATCCTTCCTGCTTGGTCAGAAAAATCGGACTCTTCTAAACCCTCCCTCTTCGCCAGCCAATAAGAAAGCCCATAGAAACGGTCGCTTATCTTTCTTCGGAAAATTGGCATGCTGGCTGCATCAAAGACTTTAGAAGCACATTAGAGTTGCGAGAGAAAGGAGGTGAAAGATATGAAGAAAGCATTATTGGTCGTACTTTCCCTGCTCTTCAGCGCTGCGTTGGTAACCACCGTGTTTGCTCAGGAGAAGAAAGCCCCAGAGGCGTCCAAACCTAAAGCCCTCCATTATTATGGCACTGTGGCCAGCATGGATTCAGTCGCCAAGCTCCTTGTCGTAAAAGGGAAAAAGGGTGAGATGAAGTTTGACGTGGCTGATGCCAAATGGAAAGGCTATAAGGCAATGGACGAGGTCAAGACTGGCGAGCGTGTAAGGGTAAAGTACGTGGAAAAAGATGGCAAAATGATGGCTGAATTGGTTTACAAGGCTGCTTTCAAAACCGCAAAGAAAGAGATGAAGACAGCTCCTAAACCAGCCGAGACTCCAGCCAAGCAGTAGGGCTGTTCATGAGGAACAAGTGAGGGGGAGAAATCCCCCTTTTTTGTTTTCCATGAGTCAGAGTGGACATCATCGACGTTGATTACCCTTACTGGCACACCGTGGAGGATACGACCGATAAAGTGAGCGCCCAAAGCCTGGAAAAAGTGGGGCGTAGGCTGCAAGTTCTGCTGGAAGAATTACGATAACCCTGTTTCCCCGCCATTGAAAGATATGCAGCTCTTTGCTATACTTTGTAGTGATTCCCAATCAGTCTAGCTTCAGATCGGCATACAGTGGCAGCGGGAAAGCACAAAAAAAAGCTCTTCATCGGTATTCTGATCAGCCTCTTTTTCATGGCTCTGGCCTTTCGGAAAGTCGATTTTGGCCAGATGTGGACTTCTCTCAAGACAGCCAATTACCTCTACTTTCTTCCCGTCATTGCTATCGTTTTCCTGAGCCATCTTTTGCGAGCTTTTCGATGGCGCTATTTGCTCGATCCCATCAGGCGGCTGGATACAAGCAGCTTGTTCTCTTCCATCATCATCGGCTATGCGGCCAATGTCGTGACACCGGCCCATTTGGGTGAAGTCTTGCGCTCTTATGTCTTGAGCAAAAAACGTGAACTCCCTATGAGTGCGATCCTTGCCACTGTAGTCATGGAGAGAATCATCGATGTCTTTTCGCTTCTTTCACTCATGGTGGTTGCCATCTTTATTCATCCCTTTCCCGAGTGGGTCGTTCGAAGCGGCTACATCATGTTCGCAGCAACTTTGGGGCTTCTCTTCCTTCTCGTCTTGCTCAAAAATTCCCAATCCTCTACCAGGATGTTCCTTGGATTGGTCCGTAGGATATTGCCTGACCGCATCGCTCATCAGGTCGACATCATCACAGGGAGATTTATTTCAGGTTTTGGGCCATTGAGGAAATGGCACGATTACATTACCGTTACCTTTCTCTCCATGGCCATTTGGGTTTGTTATGGGCTTGTTTTCCAATTGTCTCTTTATGCCTTTGGTTTTGTTGAAGCATTTCGACTGGGCTGGTATGTCAGTCTGATCCTACTGGTGATCACGTGCATCGCTGTTGTGGTGCCGTCATCTCCCGGATATGTTGGCCCTTATCATTATCTTTGCCAGATCACTTTGGCCATGTTTGCCGTTCCTCCTGGCCCAGCCCTCTCCTACGCCACGGTGGTTCACGCCGCCAGCTTCTTCCCCGTTTTGTTGGTGGGCTTGGCTCTCGCCAATTACGAAGGAATGAGCCTCTACAGGAACTCTGTGGACAAGCCTCTATCCGGCAATGTTCCCGAAGTCGTTTGAGACTCGATTCACCACTTTTATCTCTCCATGCACGTCTTTTTTGAATTGGTAAAACCGATTATTTTGGACTATAGTTCTAGGTTCGGAGACTTATTTCATAGAGTTCGTGACATAGTGGATGGATTGAAAGATCGGAACAGATGAAGCACTCTTTGCATATCAAGCCTATCTTTTCGCGACTTCTCTCTCCCGAAAGGATCTTCATCCTCAGTTTTGCCGGCCTGATCATCGTGGGCGCTTTTCTTCTCTGGTCTCCCTCCTCAGCAACCAAGGGCCACCTTTCGGTCGTCGATGCCATTTTTTCTTCCGCCTCTGCAGTCTGTGTGACGGGCCTCACTGTGATCGATGTAGGAAAGGATCTCTCCTTTGCTGGCCAGCTTATCACGATATTCCTGTTCCAAATTGGAGGACTCGGGATTATCACATTTTCCACCTTATTTTTTGCCCTTATGGGCAGAGGGATCTCTACTAAAGGACGGGAAATTCTCCAGTCCACTTTCATGCACACCCCTCGTGTAGACTTCTTTGGCGTTCTCAAATCCATCCTCCTGTCCACTTTCATCTTTGAGTTCGTAGGAGTGCTCCTTCTCTGGAGCCGCTTCGCACAAGATTATTCCCCTGGCCACGCATTCTACCTTGCCGTATATCACGCCATTTCCGCATTCAATAACTGCGGGTATACCCTCTTTTCGGACAGCCTTATCGGATACCAAGGTGATCTGTTCGTCAATGTGACCATCATGGGGTTGATCATTCTGGGTGGAATCGGTTTTATAGTCCAGTACGAACTCTTCGCAAGAATCAGAGGAAGCCAGAAGAGGCTCTCCGTACACACTAAAATCGTACTCCTGACAACCGGAATTCTTATCCTCTCTGGAGCCGCCCTCTTCTATGTTTTCGAACGCGAGCGAATCCTCAAGAATCTTCCTTTTCAGACTCAGCTTCTCGCATCTTTTTTTCAATCCATTACACCCCGCACCGCTGGGTTCAATACGGTCGATATCAGTCATTTGGCCAATCAGACGATTCTCACCATCATGGTCTTGATGTTCATCGGCGCTTCTCCCGGTTCTACGGGAGGTGGAGTGAAAACGACCAGCGCCAGCCTTCTCTTCTTGCTCATGCTGAGCCGGCTGAGGGGGAACGAGGACGTTCATATCTTCAAGAGAACAATCCCGAGGGAATTGATCAACCGGACCATATCCATCATTTTGGCTTCCGTTTTTTCCATTTTTCTCATCACCTCTCTGCTTTTGTTCGCAGTGCAGGGAGATCTCCCTTTCACTGAAAGCAGGCGGCTCTTCGTGGAATACCTCTTTGAAACGATTTCTGCCTTTGGGACCGTTGGACTCTCGATGAGTGTGACCCCCACCTTGAATGACTTTCAGAAGATTGCTACTATTCTCATCATGTTCGCCGGCAGGGTGGGACCTTTAACTCTCGCCTTTTCTCTTTCGCGGAGGATGCTCAAGACCACCATCACCTATGCAGAGGAAGGAGTCATGGTGGGATAAGGAGGTACGGAAGTGAAGCGCGTTGTTGTCGTGGGCCTTGGGATCTTTGGCTTTCACATTGCCAAACAACTCTATGAAAACGGTATAGAAGTCATTGCCATAGATAAAAACAAAGACATTGTCCAGAAGATCAGGGATTTTTCCACCAAAGCTGTGGTTGCCGACGCTACGGAGAAGGATGTCTTCGAAGCGATCGGTATCCAGGAAGACGACACGGTCATCGTTTCATTTGGCGAGGATTTGGCAGCGAGCACTCTCCTGACACTTCACTTGAAGGAGCTGAACGTCAAAACCATCATTGTCAAAGCACCGAACGAGGATCATAAGCGAGTCCTTCAGAAGGTGGGAGCGAGTGAGGTGATCATACCCGAGAGGGAAATGGCCAGCAAGATAGCAAAAAGCATCATCTCTCCCAACGTCCTGGATTATATCCCGGTTTCTGATGACTATAACATCGGCGAGATCGCTCCACCTCCGAGTTTCATAGGAAAGAGTTTTGCCGATCTCCATCTGAGAAAGAAATATCACATCGAGGTGATCGCCATGAAAGATGTCCTCTCTGACAAGATCACCCTGATTCCGTCCGCGAATTCCGTCATCAAAGACAGCGACATTCTCGTTGTGATAGGCAAGGAACAGGATATCCAGAAGATAAAATAGTCCTCTAGCAGACCTCTTCAAAGATATCCACAGGCACATCGTAGTAGGGCATCGAGTCATTCACCTGGTTCGTGATCTCCATTTTCGAATCACGGCTCGCCCTGTGTTCACATTCGCCGCAGTCCCAAAAGGCCCAAGCTTTCTTGACTGCCTCATCCAGACATGTACTGTAATGGAGACAGAAGGGATTTCTCTTGCCTTTCCTGTAGATTGGATTCCTTTGTTGACTGGTCACGGTTAAACTCCCGGTCGATTCCGCCGGTCGATCCACTGACTTCCGGCCGCCTCCTGCTTTCGCAGTAAAGAAACCCAAAACAGCGGAGATGGCTAACTCGTGGATACCCATGTTCAAATTCAGAGCGAGGGATACGACACCGCGCTTCTCATGACAATGGTTTCCCTCGCCATGAGCTTTATCGTCGGGTCTCCTTGTGTGGTTTACCTCTGTACGTTCACTAGGTTCAGATACTCTTGACTGTCTCAGGGCGATGAGCAGACTCAACCTCTTTGACTCATCCAACCTCGCAGGGCTTTCCAGTGTCAGATTTGAACGGTACCACCTTTGATGTCAGTGGTCGCCAGTTTGGTTTGTCTTGATTTTCTAGGTAGAAGTTAAGTATTTAGAATAGCAAGTCAACGTGTTTCCCATGGATCCCAACAGGTTTTGTATTGGTCCCTTCTCAAAAGAATGGTGAGTGGTTTTATAAGGTTAAGTTCAATCGCACGGCAGTTTGAGCTACCCTTCTCCGAACCTTTTCCCAATGGGGGGAGAGAAGACTAAGTCCCAGGTTTCATAAATACGGTTACGCATGGGGCATTGCTGACATCTGAGGGGGCATGGGGGTCTCTTTCAAAATAGAGAAACGAAGAAATCGCTGCCCGGTGATCAACTTCAGGTCATGGTTGAGGCGGGCGGAGGGCTTCACGGGAATAGCCACGTAAAGCCAAACATGGAAATGACTGATGCAGCCGCGCCGCCCGCCTTCGCTGTCCTCACCTTGCGGAGTCTTTCCCGGTCTCTCTTCGTTTCCTCATTTTGAAAGAGACCCCCATGCCCCCATCACAGACCCCTTGT
>JAHECH010000168.1 GCA_024641835.1 Deltaproteobacteria bacterium | reverse complement strand
AGACAGCCATTCCTCTGCCACTCCCGCAGCAATGACCAGAGCCCCGTCCGCCTCCCGCTCGTAGGCGAACATACTGCAGATCGCCAGGATGTACTCACCGCTGATCCACGTATGCGGCAGGTCGCCGATAAAGCTGGGGCCTGAAGGATCGCGCCAGGAAATCTCGGGCCACTGGTTCCAGGGTGGGATGCGCCGGTCGGCGAGCATGAATTCCAGTACCTCCAGGGCATCGCGGCGCCTGCCCAGCCGCACCAGGGCTCCGATGATGCGGATCTCGTAGGCACTGTAATTGTTCCGCAAGACAGCGCCGCTGGTGCGCTCCCGGAACCCTCCCAGGTATTTTTCGAAAGTGTTGACGGTCTCTGCATGGGGCAGAAGATGCAATTCATCGAGCAACGCGATGGCGACGGATGTGGCAGCAGGGTCGAAATCGCCTAACTCCACGGAACCGGGCACAAAATCGATTCCATGCAGGGCTATGGCGGCGGTCAAAGATGCGCGCACATTCTCGGAGAACGAATTCCGCAGCCTGGCAAGACGGGCGGCTTCTGTCGCATCACCGAGCACCTCTGCCATGAGGCCGGCATCCCTCAGGCCCCGTATGGCCCAGTAATCATCCCAGTAGGCGTGAACGGGATGTGCCATGTAGCCTTCGTGGCTCATGGATTCAGGCAGAAGGCCGTAGCAGGTCCGTTTGTAGGGCGCCTCGTATTCCGGCGTCAAGCGCCTGCTGCGCAAGCCTTCCATAAAGGCGAGGGCCTTGGCCACCGCCGGCCGCATTTCCGCCAGAAACGCCCTGTCGCCGGTGAACCGGTAATACTCCACGACAGCGTAAATGAATTCGCCGTAAGCGTCGAATTCCGGGAGCCACTCAGTGCCCTCCTGGTCTGCACAATCAGGAATATTCCCGTCATCCGCCTGAAAACTCGCATACCAGCGAATGAAATCCCGGATCGCCTCAGGATAACCCGCACGCAGCAGAGCCGCTCCCATGACAGCGCCGTCCCGTATCCACGAGCGGGAATAGCGGCGTGGCCCGGGATGCAGCGCGGGGCCGTTGCGGTTAATCAGGATATGGGCGGCAGCAGTCTTGAAGGTGTCGGCAATGGGTTGTTCGTGGGGTGGAAGCTGAATTTCGACAGCGCCAAGCCTCGCTTCCCAGTTGCGGACCGCGTGCTCGAACGCCTCAGGGCCGGAAACAGCCCGGAGTGAAGTGCCAATAAAGATTTCCTCCATTGGCTCCAGCCTGCCGAACGGGATCGCGAGATAAACTTCTTGGCTGGAACCCGGCGCCAGGTCCAGGTCAAAGCGCAAAGCGCCGGACGCATAACCGAACTCGTCTATGACTTCCGTCTGGGGAGGCAGTTCGCCCGTGGTCAGGTACTTTATCACCCCTCCTGCGGCGAAGGGGGCGGCACCAAATCCGCTTGGCGCAGTCAGGGGTATCACCGCCTTGTTTTCATTGATCCGCACCGCTCCATCGCGGAGGCTCAGCTCACGGAGCGGACTGACGCCGCCGAAAGACCGCCAGTTCTGCCAGGGCGGGGTCACCTGGAACGGACGGAGGGCGGTGAAAAGGCGGATCGATTGAGCCTCTTGTGCCGTGTTTATGATGCGGTAACGAAGGTACAAGACGGGCCGGCCGGGTTCGCTGGTCGCGAAGGCTGTGATCTTCATGATGAAGCTATGGGTTCGCCATTCAGAGGAAGGAAGGGGCAGATACCCCTTTGTCAATTCCTGGCTCAGACCCACATCTGCCCAGGTGACAAGCCAGCCGGCTGAATACAGGAAGGGTTCGATGGAAAACGATCCCTTGTCCACTTCCACCATGCCCTCCTCGTTCATCAAGGCTTGGGCCTCGCCTTCGCCCGTACCCACGGCCGTCCAGTAGGTCTGCCGGCCTAAAAAGTACTTCGGATACAGCCCGGTCTCCTGTTCTCGAACGATGTTTTGAAAGAAGTGGTTCATGGTGCGGGAGAAGTCGTAAGGTTTGACTTCAATGGCCCGAATTGCGAACCCCCTGTTCTCTGCGCTGCGCTGGAGATTGAGCCGGAGGTACCGCGAAATAGTCTGCGGGAGGTAAAGGTAGCTTCGCTCGGTGTCCCCCTGGCTTGTGGCATAGACGGTGCTCCAGGCGGCGGCGTCGACCGATACCTGGACATCGAACTGCCGCGCCTGAAAACCCCTCTCCCATTCAACGACCAGCCCTCCGTACTCCCGCTCCTGGAGGAAGTCGATCAGAAGCCACTGGGGCTCATCAGAAGCTTCGCTCCGCCAACTCGTGCCGCCGGACAGGGTCACGGCATTTCGCGGCTCGTGACCCGGAAGCGCGCTGGAGGCTCGAACCACCGGAGTCAGCCGGTAGGTGTCATCCCGGAACCTCAGCTGGTCGATCCAGACCGTACCCTTGCCGCCCGGACCCGCAGCGACGACCAGTTCGATAGCCGCCACATGGCTGGGGGAACCGCCTCCCAGCGGGCCCCAGGCGAACCCGATCTGGCTGCTCCGAATCCACAGAGGTTGCCACTCTTCCGGAAAATCAAAGGCTTCCACCCGGTACCGCCAGACATTCTGATTCATCTCGTCCACAAGCTTGAACTCGAATATGTTACGTGGAGCAATGCCGCGGATATTGAAACCAAAGGAATAGCTCTCGGGAATCTCGAGTCGAAATGGCTTGCGCGCCACTACAAAACCGCCACCCCCGCGAAAGTCGAAGTCCAGGCGCATCGCTTTTCCCTGCAATCCCCGGTCCTGGGAGATATGGAGCTGCGCCTGCCCCGAGGTGATGGCAGTCCAGCTCGAGAGGTCTTCAAACTGATCCAAGACATTGTTATCCATCGTCTCGCTCGCAGAGAAAGCCAAGAATCGGCGACTCAAACGAATTTATTCCTTTAACTTTTTCCAGCTCCCCCTCACCCTTCCCTCTCCCCCAGTCTTGGGGGAGAGGGAAGGGTGGGGGGGCCGCGACGGAATTCCTCAACGAACTTTTGGGACACGATGCTAGCCGGCGGCATGAGGCGTCTCTTCGACGATCCGTCCTCCTTTGATCGGCTCGTAGTCCCAGGCGCCTTGGTCTTTGAGCTCCAGCACTGCGTCATAGCGTTCCAAGTTCACGCTTTTTTCTTCGTGTTCAAAGGTGACATAGCTGATGGAGCGCTCCCTGAGCATGCCCAACACCCAGTCGACCTGCTCCGCGCTGAGCGTGGTGCTGGGCCTGTCCAGGAACGCGAAGCGCGGATTGGCGAGAAGGAGACGGGCAATCACCAGGAGTTGCTGGTCGTCCAGGGGCAGGGTATTTTCCCAGTGATGTCGTTTGTCCAGGCCTCCATAGCGGGTTACGAGCGATTCGATCTTCAATGTGCGCATCGTTTCCAGAATGCGCTCTTCCGGTACCCGGATATCCACCAGGCTGCTTTCCAATGGAGATGCTTCATCGGGCCAGGGCCGCATGAGCAGTTCACGGAGCGTACCCGGAGGCAAATAGGGGACTTCGGTCAGAAGCAGAACCTGTTCCATTCTGGGACGGGCGATGCGTCCCTCACCCGCGTCCCAAAGTCCGGCAGTAGCGAGAAACAGGGCAGCTCTGGCGGTTTCATCCCGTCCCCGGACCAAAACACGCACGCCTTGCGGAATCGTGAGCGACAGTTCCTTGATCAGAACACGGCCGGTGCGGGGCGAGCGGAGGGTCAATCCTGAATAGACCACCCGTCCCTTGGCGCGGGAAAATGCAATGGCTGCGGATTTCTCCTCGGCCTTTGCGCTTCGCCTCGCTTCGACCAGCGCGGCCAGCCTGGCCACCACCGCAGTGTACGAGGAAATGGATTGAAACTGGGTGACGATGATGGAAAAGGCACCCAGCAATTGGGTGAAGGCGATGGCCGATTGCGTGATCACACCGAACTTAACCTTCCCGCCAATGAAAAGCGGGGCAATGACCAGAGCCGGAATGATCTGGATCAGCCAGTTGTACCCGGTAGAGGAGAAATTCAGGTTGCGGTTGACTGCTATGATGCGACGGAAATTGGCCGCCAGGTCGCCGAGATTTTTCAGGCTCAGCTGTATCAGATGCCCTTCCCGGCGCGAAATCGCCACTGACTCGGCGTTACCCCTCAGGTAGATGAGGGAGGCGCGCAGATTGGCCTCTTTGTCCAGTTGATCATAGTTCAACCGGACCAGGCGACGACCGATCACGAAAGTCAGGAACGAGCCAGCGGCGGCGTATAAGATGGATACGACGAATAACAGAGGGCTGATGGACCACATGACGCCCGAGAAGGCAACCACCGTTAAACTGGCGTTTAACAAAATAAGGACGAAGGAGAGTGTGGCCGTGCTGTAACTGCGGATGTCATCCGTAATGCGCTGGTCAGGGTTTCCGATTTTCCCCTTTGTCTTGATCCGGTAGTAGACCCTGTGATTCGCATAACCGAAGATGGTTAGCCGGGTTGCCCATTCCCGCCAGAGCAACCCGAGGCTTTGCTCGGCGTACGTATAGATGGTGGAGACCATAGTGGAAGCGGCGAATACGCCGATATAGACGAGCGCCATCCGGATGAATTCAGCCCGGTTGCGATCCTCGATCGCGGTCATGAAGTCCCGGTTGACGTAGCTGTTGACGACGTTCAGGCCATTGATGGCGAGCAGAAGAAAGATAAGCCCTCCGAAGAGCCATTTGGCTTTTTTGCCGACTTGCTCAGAGGCCACGAATTGCTTCAGGTTGAGGACGAAGCTATTCAACGCGCTCCGGTTGAGGGGAAGTCGATCTGCTTTCACTTAAGTCCTCCATGACCATTTCGGGATACGCAGGCGTACTGCGGGCTCGCCGATCAAGTGCCTGTTTGACATCCATGCGCGGGCGCATAAGCGCTAACTTAACCGGCCGATGATACCTTTTCTTGCGTTCCAAGGCCGCCAGAGGCGGCCAAGTCTCCCGGGCTGGCCCGCCTGAGGCGGGTAGGTCTTTTCAAAAGACAGCGCCCTCCCGCCAGCCCTGTTGAATTTCCCGAAGGGAACCCTATTCAACAGGGCCAGTCACATCCAGAAAAGGCATCATCGGCCTTCTATCCTTACCCCGCCATGCTTTAAGTTAGCGCTTATGATGTGCGGGGGTGGAGTGACTTGGGCAACAGGCTCGCGACAGGCAACACTACTTGAATTCAGATAGAATGGCCAGCACTTCATCGATATCTGCTTTGGTATGGGCGGCGTTGATTTGAAAGCGGATGGTTTCATCGCCCCTCGGCACGACCGGGAAAGTCAGGCCTACGACAAGGACGCCCCTGTCAAAGAGGTATTGAACGAGGCGGTGCGTTTTGGCTGTATCCCGAACCAGGAGTGGAACAATGGGATGCGGCCCTGGGATGGATTCAAGACCCAGATCGGCGATACCATCGCGGAACTGCTGAACCCTTTCTTTCAGATGCTTCAGCCTTCGCAGACCTTCGGGGCTGTCACAGATGTCAATCGCCTTTAATCCAGCAGCGCAGTCGGCCACGCTCAAGGGATTCGTGTAGATGTAGGTATCTGCTTTTTGTCTGACCGCCTCAATCAGCGTTTCGCTCGCAGCAATGAAGCCTCCGTTGACTCCAAAGGCCTTGCCAAAAGTTCCAATGATCACATCAGGCTGTTTCCCTGTGTGGTCTGCCGCACCTCGGCCTCGTGACCCAAAGGCGCCGATTCCGTGAGAGTCATCCACCACGGTGATCACGCTGTCCTTGAACTTCCCCTGATAGGGCTCGGTGATCTGCACAATCTTGTCGATAGGCGCACAGTCGCCCCTCATGCTGAAGACACCATCGAAAATAATCACTACCCGTTCCATATGCTCCGGGACCGCATCCAAACATTTCTTCAACCCATCCATGTCATTGTGATCATAGATGGCCCTGTTGGGGCTCGGCACGTTGGCGATGCGCATGGCTCGGATAATGCTGTTGTGATTGAGTTGATCGCCTATCCAATAGGTATTCTTGTTGGAGATGGCCAAAGCCAGGCCGCAATTGGCTGTGTAAGCGGAGTTGAAGATTTTAGCCGCAGGTTTTTCGACAAAACGGGCAACCCTTTCCTCCAGCGCGACATGATAAGAAAATGTTCCGTCGATAAAGCGCACAGCCCCAGGACCAACGCCGAAATTTCTTGTCGCCTCATCAGCAGCTTCGATCGCCTCCGGATGGTTAGACAATGAAAGATAGCTGTTGGAGTTCATGCGAATAAACTCTCTGCCAGAACCTTTCAACCTGTATCGTGGGCCTTTCTCGCCCGTGGGTGGAATGTACCCGACAATGACGCGCTCCGGCGCTTTGGCACGGCCTTCGGCTTTCAGGGCCTCGATTTCTTGCTTGAGAGAATGATCAAGTTGGTTCAATGACATGGTATTCTCCTTGTTCTTTGTTCTGAAATAGACAACTTTTGAGTTCCGGGCGAAGTCAATAAGTTTTTACGTTTCCGGATTGAGATTGTCTCGAATTTCGGCATTCGCATTTCGTGTTTGAGAATACCGCTTCAGCAAGTCAATCCCTGCAACGTTGTCTGAACACTTTGTGCTCTGCGAGAGATGCTTAGCTCCAATTCAGGATCACCTTGCCGGACTGGCCCGAGCGCATGACGTCGAATCCTTTTTCATACTCCGTATAATGAAACCGGTGGGTGATGACAGGGCTGATATCGAGGCCGCTCTGAAGCATCACCGTCATTTTGTACCACGTCTCATACATCTCACGACCGTAGATTCCTTTGATGCTTAGTCCATTGAAGATAACGGCATCCCAGTCAATGGCTGTGTCGTGCGGCAAAATACCGAGCAGGGCAATCTTACCCCCATGGCACATGTTTCCTAACATGTCGCGAAAGGCCTCAGGGTTACCGGACATCTCAAGTCCTACGTCGAAACCCTCTTTCATTCCAAGAGCCCGCTGGGAATCTTGGACAGAGTCCCGCCTCACATCCAGGGCAAGAGTTGCTCCCATCTTCCTTGCAAGCTCCAGCCTGTAAGGAATGACATCAGTGACAACCACATACCGCGCGCCAGCATGCTTTGCGATCGCGGCCGCCATGCATCCGATGGGGCCGGCTCCAGTGATGAGAACATCTTCGCCAAGCACATCAAAGGAGAGCGCAGTATGTGTGGCATTTCCAAGAGGGTCGAAGCAGGCAAGCACGTCGGTCGGGATGGAACGGTCACAGTACCAGACGTTTGTCACGGGGATAGAGAGGTATTCTCCGAACGCTCCGGGCCGGTTGACACCCACGCCGCTCGTGTTCTTGCACAGATGACGCCTTCCTGCCAAACAGTTGCGGCAGCGGCCACAAACGACGTGGCCCTCACCCGACACCAGGTCTCCTGGTTTAAAATCATGAACATTGCTTCCAATCTCAACGACGGTACCGACGAATTCATGCCCCACGGGCATGGGCACCGGAATCGTTTTTCGAGCCCACCCGTCCCAGTTATAAATGTGAACGTCGGTGCCGCAGATAGCGGTTTTGTGGATTTTGATGAGGACATCATTGATGCCTACTTCAGGGATGGGAACATCCTCCATCCAGAGACCGGGTTCGGGTTTTGACTTTACCAATGCTTTCATGTTTCCGGCAGACTCCTTGAAAAGCTAAGACTGGGGCTGGTAGTCCCTGGTCGCAAACTTAGTAGCCGGTTTCATAAATACGGTTACGTGCTTTGACACACGGGGTCTGTGATGGGGCCATGGGGGTCTCTTTCAAAATGAGGAAACGAAGAGAAACCGGGAAAGACTCTCCAAGGTGAGGGCAGCGAAGGCGGGCGGCGCGGCTGCATCAGTCATTTCCATGTTTCGCCTTGCATGGCTATTCCCCGGAAGCCCTCCGCCCGCCTCACGCATTACCTAAAGCTGATCACCGGGCAGCGATTTCTTCGTTTCTCTATTTTGAAAGAGACCCCCATGACCCCTTAGATATCAGCAATGCCTCAGGGTAACCGAATTTATGAACCGATGTACTTAGCCTTGATCATACGGAGGGAGACTTTC
>JAHECH010000167.1 GCA_024641835.1 Deltaproteobacteria bacterium | reverse complement strand
AGCTCCGCCGCAGGCGGAGAATGCGGAGGGGGCAGAACTCCCCCATGGATAAGTCACTGAAAAGACCAGGCCGGGAGACTTGGAACGAAAGAAAGGCCCCATGCCCCACAAGAATGTAAACAGTGTATTGCTCTCCTTAGTAACAGGATGGAAGGATCTCTTTTTTGATGAACAGGGGAAGGTGAAGCACCTTTACGACTATGGAAAAAGTTCCTCTCATTCTCATATTCCTGGGCCATGTCTGCGTAGATACCTCTCAGGGTGTCCTTCCGGTGGTGTTGACAAAGCTGAAAGACCTTTTTGATCTGGATTACTTCCAGGTTGGCCTGGTCATGACCGTCCTCAACATCACCTCTTCCGTGATTCAACCTCTCCTTGGTTATATAGCAGACCGCCTTCGCACAGGATGGTTCGTGCCCTGGGGTATCTTGTGGACAGCGTTGTGCATGGGTCTCCTGGGTTGGGTACCCCACTACGCGTTTGTTCTTCTGCTCGTGGCCTTTGCCGGCTTTGGCACCGCAGCTTTCCATCCGCGAGCCATGATGGCCGTGTCACTTATCAGCGGAAACAGGAAAGGATTTGGGACAGCTGTTTTTTCCACGGGAGGTAACCTCGGTTTTGCACTAGGTCCTATGGTTGGGAGCTTCCTTGTCCTGGGTCTAGGCATCCATGCCACGGCCGGACTGGTCCTGCCTGCAATTGTTATCACCTTCATGATACTTTCTTACCCGGGGGATTTCTTGAAAAGGGAGTCTCCTTCCCGGCGCGGATCGGCCAATGAGACTAACACGGTTGCAGTTCCCGTACCCTGGGTTTCATTGATTCTGGTCTGTCTTATTGTAACGCTCAGGGCATGGGCCTACATGAGCTTCATCACCTATCTTCCCATGTTCCTCCGGGGTCAAGGAATAGGACTGAGAACAGGTAGCTTCGTCCTTACGGTATTTCTCGCCGGCGGTGCTGCAGCCGGGCTCTACGGTGGTCATCTGTCAGACAGGGTGGGCAGGAAGGCCGTGATCATCGTAAGCATGCTTCTATATCCTGCATTCGCCTCGCTGATGATCTCGATCAATGGCCCTTGGCTCTGGCTGTTATCCTGCGTCTCTGGAGCGGCATTGCTCGCATCATTCTCCGTGACCATTGTCCTTACCCAGGAGTTGCTGCCCGGATATCTCGGCTTGGCATCAGGACTGGTCATGGGTCTTGGCTTTGGCATGGGTGGGATGGGCGTCGCTTTTTCAGGGTGGATAGCGGACAGGATGGGGCTTTACAGCACATTCTGGATACTCGCCCTTGTGCCTCTGCTGGGCTCCCTCATGGGTGCTCTCATAAAGACAGGGGTTTCATCCCGAAGCGGGCTGTTGCCCAAATCCGAACCATCTACGATGTGATGCCTCAAGAGGTCCCTGGCTTCATAGCGTTGTGAGTCATAAATCCGTTGCCAAAATGAGCTGAGCCAGAGCCATTTCCTTATTTCTCATGCACTTTTCAGTATTTTCAAACGATGGACGAACCACAAGGATACTGTAGTGGCGTTTTGAGCTTGCGTGTGGTCGGCAGTTTGGCCAATAATGGGGCGAGAAAGTTGTTCTCCTGAGGTCATGCAAGCAAAAACAGGTGATAAGAGGATAGGCCGTGCGGTTCCCGTCAAGCCAGCCCTGCGTCATGCTGATGGCAAGACGGTTGCTGCGGCGCAGCGTGTTTTAGCAGTTCAGGGATCACGGGGTATCCGGATCAGGAGCCTCGTACCGTTTCTTGGGCCAGCCTTCATCGCGAGTGTGGCCTATGTCGATCCGGGGAATTTCGCCACCAACATCCAGGGAGGTGCCCAATTTGGCTACACGCTCCTATGGGTCATCGTCGCGAGCAACCTGATCGCCATGCTCATTCAAACCTTGTCGGCCAAGCTGGGCATTGCAACGGGCAAGAATCTTGCCGAATGCTGCCGCGAAAACTTTCCGAGGCCGGCGGTCTATTCCATGTGGTGCCTCATGGAGCTTGTGGCAATGGCAACCGATCTTGCCGAGTTCCTGGGCGCCGCGCTGGGATTTCAGTTGCTCCTGGGGATTCCCCTGTTCGTCGGCGGTTTACTTACAGCCGTGATCACTTTCTTGATCCTGGGATTGGAAAGGTACGGATTCAGGCCCATCGAAGGGGTCATCGCAGTTTTTGTTTTTATCATCGCTATCTGCTACCTCATCGAGACTCTTCTCGAAAAACCGCAGTGGAATCTGCTTATGTACCATGCTGTGGTGCCGAGCTTCTCCGGCCCGGAAAGCGTATTTCTGGCTGCCGGCATCCTTGGCGCCACCGTTATGCCTCATGCAACTTTTCTGCATTCAGCCCTCACGCAGGGTCGTATCATGACCAGAGATCCGGTCAAACTCAAGCGCCTCTTCAGATTCGAAATCATCGATGTTACCCTTGCGATGGGGCTCGCGGGCTTCGTCAACATGGCCATGTTGATCATGGCGGCTGCGACCTTTTACCAGCATGGCCTGACCGGGGTCGGAACCCTCCAGGAGGCGCATCTGACGCTCAAGCCTCTCCTGGGAGCCGCAGCAGGATGGATTTTCGCCCTGTCGCTACTCGCCTCAGGTCTATCATCGTCAACCGTGGGAACCAGCGCAGGCCAGGTGATCATGCAGGGTTTTCTTCAAAAGCATATACCCATTTGGATACGTCGCATGGTCACCATGCTGCCGTCGCTCGTGGTCATCGCGCTAGGGCTGGATGCCACAAACACCCTGGTGTTCAGCCAAGTCGTGCTCAGCTTTGGTCTGCCCTTTGCCCTCGTTCCCCTCGTCCTGTTTACCAGCAGCAAGCACATCATGGGGGTCCTGGTCAATCGCCGTCTCACCGCCGTCGCAGCCGGCATCTGCACGGTTCTGATTGTTATGCTCAACGGATACCTCGTGTATCAGATTATGATGGGGATGTAGCCCATGTTCAGGCAGATCCTAGTACCTCTTGACGGTTCACGATTCGCCGAATCCGTCCTTCCCGCCGTTTACTCCCTGGCGGAACGGCTAGGAGCGCAGGTCCAACTTCTTCACCTTCTGGAAAAAGATGCTCCCCTCAGTGTCCACGGCCAGCAGCATCTTCAGGACCCAGAGCAGGCCGAAGCGTATCTTGACAACGTACGGGGAAAGGCGTTCGCTGAGTCGGCCGCGGTGGCCTCGCACGTTCACGAACAGGAAGTGGAAAACGTCGCCGCCGGCATCGTGGGGCACGCTGAAGAGTACGGCACGGATTTGGTGGTGTTGTGCATCCACGGAAAAGAGGTGCTTCACCAGTGGTTTTCGGATACCATCCCTCAACAGGTCGTCTCCCTGGGAACGACACCCGTCCTGATCCTCCGGCCGGGCAGCCCCATGGCCTCCGGTGAGTTACAAATCCGAAAAATCGCCGTGGCCCTGGATGACAATCCCGAGCATGGTCGAGGGTTGTCTGTTGCGAAAGAACTGGCCCGATCGTTTTCTGCAGCCCTCGATCTTTTTTTTGTCGTTCCCACTCATGCCACGATCTCCGGTTATCTGGCGCCAATCGCCCGTCTCCTGCCCGGGACCATGCGGCAGGTGCTCGATATTGAGGCTGATTCAGCCACCCGATACCTCTCCAAATCCATTGAGGCCCTAAGACAGGACGGCATCCAAGCGGACGGGCAGGTGCTCCGGGGCAAGCCGGCCCGCCTTCTTGCCACGGCCGCAGAGAGATTACATGAGGATCTCCTTGTGCTCACCACACACGGCAAGACGGGGCTGGACGCCTTCTGGGCTGGCAGTGTTGCACCGGAAGTCCTTCGTAGATCCCGCATTCCTCTCTTACTCGTACCGGCAAAGAGTGTGGCGCGGCACCTTTAGATCTGCAAGGTTGGAATAGATTCTGAGGATTGAAGCAAGGAGTCGTATTCCGCATTCCCATGCGGGGCATTCCAGTTGTTTTAATCGGATTTCGCACTTCTTTGCAGGCGAAGGTACCGGTTCAAGAAGGCATCGATAACGCTCACCTGCTCGGGTTGCAGGAAATCTGAGCCGCCGTGGCCGGCCCCTTTCAAGACAACGAGACTCACCTTTACTCCCGCCTTTCTCAAGGCTTCCGCGAACGCTCGGCTCTGTTGCACAGGAACCACCTTATCCATGTCACCGTGCATGATCAAGAACGGGGGATCGTCTTGTGAGACGTGCAAAATAGGGCTGGCCTCGCGCGCCAGTTCGGCAACTCCACTGCCGCTTCCGCCCAGGAGGGATGCGCTCGGAGAATTTGCATACGCCGAGTCCTTCGAAACAGGAGTCAGGTCAGCTCGGCCATACCAGTCGATCACGGCCTGTACTTGACTGGAGCTAGCCTGGTGCCCTTCTTCCCACGCCGCAACGTCCCCAGCCGTGCCGACCAGCGACGCGAGATGCCCTCCGGCTGAACCTCCCCACACGGCCACATGATCGGGATCGATCATGTACTTCCTGGCATGAGCTCGCAACCAACGGACCGCGGCCTTACAGTCTTCAATCTGAGCAGGGAACCTGGCAACCTGGCTCAGGCGATAATTGACGCTGGCAACCGCATACCCTTTTTTTGACCATACGATCGGAGGGCAATAGTCCTTGCTCCCTCCTTTCCACCCGCCACCATGAATCCATACGATCAACGGCAGCAGCGTATCATTGCTCTCAGGAACGTAAAGATCGAGCTTCTGCAGAGCATGCCCGTTCAGCGCGTAGCTGAGATCCTTGTAAACGAGCACACCTTTCGTCGGCTGAGGGGCCGGTCCGGTTTGCTGTCGCTCCTGCGCAGAAGCGACGCTGATCAGAAGGCCACTCCACAGGACCAAAAGGGCAGACGCCGTCAAGGATGCGGCCCTTCGGCAGCCATGGAAATGTGTTCTCGAATAACCCGCTCTATGCATGAAGCCTCCCAGGCATTTCTCTCAGATCTCTAACTAGAATTTATTCTAGAAGATTTCTGAGGTCGAGTCAACAGACGGACCCTGATTCACCATCAAGACATCATCTGCGGCGTTGCCTTCCTGCCCGAGGGGGGCAGGCGTTCGCTCCTCCTTGCGGCGTATTGCTACATACGCCTCAGTCGTCGCTCCTCGGTGCCTTGCATCTGATGCCTTGCTGGTGATCAGGAAAGTTCCGAATCCTGCGTCCCGCTTACAGTGCCGAAATTAGGCGGTGGATTTGGGCGGAATGCTGAGGCGGATGGAGAGCATCTTACACCCTCACTTCCTATTCGCCTCTTGCCAGGCCTTGACGAATTCCTCCACCAGGTCTCTTGCCTCTCCCCTGATGTCGGACAAGCTCGAGGTTATGCCCAATTGGTGGCCGATCTTTGATGTCGTTGCAGAGACCTTTAAGCCCTCTCGAACTAGCGTGACTTGCTCTTCCAGAGTAAGGTATATGTTGTAAACATAACCCCTTGCACATTGGAAAGCATTGACCCTCAAATCAAGATAGGGAGCGCCTGGAGTCTTGAGCCAATCTTCTTCGGATAAAACCTTTATCCCGGCCATCTGGAGGCTGAGCTCCGCGTCTGTTTGGAGTGTGCTTCCGAATAACCCGTCTCGCTCTATCTCGGGCTTCAGTCGTTCTACAACCACTCGAACCCCTTCAAGCCCCCGCAAGATTGCCCGCCCCTCTCCCCCCCTGTCTACTGCAAATGCGCAGGTAGAGGTAACGAGCGTCAGCCACGCGACCACTGAGATGGAGATTAGCCTTTTCATCTCTCTTCACACCTCCTTTTCCAATGTTACACCCAAAGCGCTAGGTAAAGCCCTCCTCCCAGGCCTCACTGCCTCACCTTGGCTCGCCAAGGCTGCGACTTGAACCAGGCTACCAGGTAAGCAATCAGCATCAATATGCCGATGCCCGCCCCGTTTACCAAAACGATGCTCAGCATATTGCGTCGTATCACATCCAGCGCCATGCCAGCCAGAACGGAGAGAGCCATGCCGGACAAAAACACGGACAATGATTGCTGCCCTGTCTTGATGAAAGGCGCAGCAAGGCTGCTTTTGAGGATACGTTCCCGGCCTTTGAGAAGTGCTGCCGCGAGGTAAGCCAGACAGAGGAAATGCAACCAGCGCAAGATCCCGAGGTCGGATTTGGTTACGAAAGGTTCCAGATGCGTCCGCATGGTGTTCAGCCAGGCCACACGAGAGTACGTGGGATAATGGCTGAGGGGAATACTCAGAATCAGGAATACGGCACAAAAGACCACCAGCCATCTCCGCACTGGTGGCGCTTTGAGCCACCCAGCGCTAAGGAAAAGGCCTGTGAAAAAAAGAAATTGCCAGGCAAAGGGGTTAAAGAACCAGGGACGATCGAAACTGATCTCCGCCGGCAACTCCAGTTTGAACAAGGGCACCGCGAGATACAGGGCAATACAGGTCAGCCCTGCAAGTCTCGAATCGAGCCGCGCGAAAAGCATGACCACCGGAAGCATGGCCATTGCCACGATGTACATCGGCAGGATGTCAAAATAATTCGGCACATACGTCAGAGTATACAAGCCCACCAGGGCCTGTTCGGTATGGTCGAAAAAATACCCCAGATTCAGTGACTCAATATAGTCGATATTCGTGGTCAGGAAGCGATTGCCCGCCACACAAAGCGCTGCCACGGTAAAAAACAGCCCCAAGTGGCCAATGTAAAGCTGTGCGCACCGCCTCAGAATGCGCGCCGTGCCGACAATAAAACCGGCACGGCGGAAGGACGGGCCGTAAGCAAAAGCGACGGCGGAGCCAGAAACAAAAACAAAGATATCCGCGGAATCGCTGAACCCAAAGGCCCCAGGCCTGTACTGGGCAAGCCAGTTGTCCGGCATATGGGCAACGAAAATCAGCAGCAGCGCTAGGCCGCGAAAAAAATCCAGCCTCAAATCACGAGTCCCGGAAGCAGGCAGATCAGAAGTCATTCGGCCTCCAGAAGACATACAAACCCGTTCATTCCCTCAGTCTTTCATCGGACTTTATTCTTTTTCTCACCTTCTGCCAAGACGGGGTGATCAGAAAACTCTCGTCCATATTCTCAATCATACGCGCGAACTTGTTCATGGGAACCGCAAATGTGAGGGTCTCTTTTGGCACGAAGGGGCGGGCTGAGACATCGAACATGCCCAGGACACATCTCGGCCTTGAAGATCCTCTTTCCAGGTAAGGGTATTGCACAATGGATCCGCACCCAGCGCAGAAGGGTGCGAACACGCCGTTAGGATCAATCTCATCAAAACTGGACAAGGTGAAGAGACCTGATAAAACATCCGCCTGGGCAAAGAAAATAACCACCTCAGGATTCTCAGTGTTATTGAGCTGATCCCATCTTTTGAAGACAATGAAACTGGCCGGTGCTTTGAATTTCGGCGCAAGCTTCGTCGCCTCTTCGACGATTTCCAGCGTTTTTTTGTAACGTTCACCTTCCAGCTTTCCTGGGATGCCACACGACAGAAAGAACTCGAAATCGGGCATGATCTCTTCGGTGAATCCGAGGTATCTTTTGCCTCCGAAACAACCCACGGAGTTGACATCAAAGCAAACGGGCTTCCCCTTGCGTGCTTTGGCCAGCACTCCAATAAGACATTGATGCTCTGACGGCGGCTTCACCATTTCTGCTCTGTCTTTTTGATCCGTGTAATAAAACGCAAGCGGCATCTCTGCACCGTTAAAATACTTTTGCCATCCCTCTTCGAATTTCTTCTTTAGCTCTCTGTCCATAGTCCCCCTCCGAATAAAAAACTCAGGTCGAAGCTATTTCATGGCCCAGCATAGACAGAATCTTCTGTTCGGTCAACACCGGCGAGGCTATGGCTCCTTTTCCCTTCTTGGAATCCAGGCCGACAGCCTGCTGGAGGGGCTTTTTCGGCAACCTGCCAGAGCAGGATGAGACCCAGGATCACATGAGGAGCCACACGAACAACCCGCCAATAGCAATGGCAGATAGGAAAACGAGAAGAAGAATAGGACCCCTCATTGGGATTCTCCGTCTGCCCGTTCCGTAGGCGAGAATCA
>JAHECH010000787.1 GCA_024641835.1 Deltaproteobacteria bacterium | reverse complement strand
GCTTGAGCCTCTCCGTTTGTTTTTTGTAGAAGCTAGGCAGAAATCAGATCAGTGCGTGGAATTTTGGGACAAGGTAATGGGTTCGGGAAAGTCATACTGTTCAACGAGCATTTTGTTGTATATGGTATTCCAGCGATAGTCTCAGCGATCGGAGCAAAGACAACCGCACTCGTTGAGAGGCGACCGGGATCGGGAGTCGAGGTCAAAGACGAAAGGCCTGAGACGAAAGGGTACAAGGCCGAGAAGCTGTCCCAGCAGAAGGAATCATTGGATAGAATGCTCAAGTTCATGAACATCGACCCTGAACATAACGCCTTCAGGATTACTCTGGGCGGTGGCCTAATCGCTGCAAGCGGGGTTGGAGCGAGCGCTGCCTCATGCGCTGCAATAGCGCGCGCGTTCTCGGAAGAGCTAGATCTGAAGTATTCAGACGAGAAGATAAACGAAATCGCGTATGAGGGAGAAAAGGGATACCACGGCACACCCTCAGGCATCGACAACACGGCTGCAACCTACGGTGGCTTGATCTGGTACAAACGAGAAGGAATCTCTCATCTGATGGAACGTATGAGGCTTCAGAAGCCCGTGGAGATCGTGATGGGAAACACGGGCATAGTGGCCGACACCAGAGTCGTAGTCGGCGGGGTTAAGCAGCGAAAGGATAAGGAACCGGACAAGTATGCTCGTTTGTTCGAGAACGCGGAGCGGCTGGTGCGTGGCGCGAGGAAGCAACTTGAGGAGTTCAATCTCGAAAGACTGGGGACGTACATGGATGAGAATCACGCTCTCCTTCAACAGATTGGAGTCTCATGCGACGAACTAGATGCGCTCGTGGATCTGGCACGCGAAAGTGGAGCGATAGGGGCAAAGATGACGGGGACGGGAAAAGGAGGTTACATGGTGGCCTTGACGCCGGGCAAGGAGCTCCAGGAGCGCGTGGCGGTGGCAATTGAGAGGAAGGGTTTTGACGCACTGCGCACCACAATCGGAGGTTAAGAGTCATCCGACGAATCGTCAATGGTGAATCAGAATGGAATTAGCGAAATTCGTCAAAGCGCTTGATGAGAAGGGCATGCTGACCAAGATCAGCAGGTCGGTGGATCCAAAATACGAAGTTTCGACCCTGATGAAAATGCTAGATGGTCGCGCTGTGATCTTCGGCAGCGTGAAAGGTTCGGGCATCCCGATAATTGCGAACATTTGCTCGACGCGGGATCTTGTCGCCGTAGGGCTTGGTTCCCGGCGGGAGGATATGATTTCAAAGCTGACAGATGCAATCGATCATCCCAAGAAAGCCCGAGTCATCGAGGCTCAGGGCTATGAAGACATCGGGGCTGATCTCGGCAAGCTGCCGATTCTAACATATTATCCAAAGGACGGAGGCCCGTACATCTCGTCCGGGATAGTTGCCTGCAATGATGACGAATACGGCGTTAACCTCTCTTATCATCGAGCTCAAGTTCTGGGAAAAGACACACTCGTCCTTCGAATTCTTGAAAGGCACTTTGACGCCTACATCAAGCGCGGGCTGAAAGACTTCGCAATCTGCATCTCCTCTCCAATGCAAGTACTCGTGAGTGCGGCAATATCTGTCGATGTGGGAGTCAGCGAAGTCGACATAGCGAATGCCTTGGAAGAAACACCGCTCCTGCGGCTTGACGGCCATCTGGTTCCACCTTCTGACATTGTAATTTTGGCAGAGTTGACCGGAGAGCTGCATGATGAGGGGCCCTTCCTTGATCTGACTGAAACCTTCGACATTGTTCGCAAACAGAGAGTTGCTAAGGTGAAGAAGATCTACATGAAGAAGGGGGCCATGTACCACGCTCTGCTACCGGGCGCCCTTGAGCATAGAGTTCTGATGGGCATGCCCAGAGAACCCACAATCTACCGAGAGGTTGCAAAGGTCTGCGAGGTCAAAGACGTTCTAGTGACCCCTGGCGGATGTTCATGGCTTCATGGTGCGGTTAGCATATACAAGAAGAATCCAGACGACGGCCGGAAAGCCATAGAGGCTGCCTTCAAGGGCCACAAATCAATGAAACACGTCTTCGTGGTGGACGATGACATAGACATACACAATCCCAACGAAATCGAATGGGCGATGGCAACTCGTTTCCAAGCCGACAAGAACATGATCACGAGGCGAGAGAAAGGATCATCACTTGATCCATCATCGGATATGGACACTCAGATGACATGCAAAGTCG
>JAHECH010000166.1 GCA_024641835.1 Deltaproteobacteria bacterium | reverse complement strand
TAGAGCCTGGTAAAGATTTCGAAGTCAACGAAGCGATACCCATTGAGGTCGGTAACACTCTGTTATCCCTTGGCAAGAAATACAAGGGTGGCCTCCTGCCCTATGAGGATGGCGCTTTCCCCAAGGTTGGACTCTCAGACACTGTAGAACTGGATCGGCCAAAGACCTCTGTCAAGAACCTTGAGCTGATCTACAAAGTATCCAGTGTCTTAATGCAGAGTCTGGATCTGAACGCCACTCTTGAAAAAATCCTGGATTACATCTTCGATCTATTGAAAAGAATCGACCGAGGTGCGGTTGTCCTCGCAGACGGTGAGTCAGGCCGGATCAGGGACGTCATATCGCGAGTAAAGCCGGGGAGCGGCGAGAATCCCGGTGAAAGAATCTACAGCCGCACAGCAGTAGAGAGAGCCATGAAAGGGGGCAAGGCGGTGATGATGTCCAATATCCCTGCAGAGCACCCTGAGAGGCGGTCCGAAAGCATGAAAGTCATGAGGATCAAGTCCCTCATGTGTGTCCCCCTGATCAGTAAATCCAGGATCAGGGGAGCCATCTACGTTGACTCAGTCCATAGACCTTATGGCTTTCGAAGGGAAGATCTGTCGCTGATCACTGCGCTAAGCACACCCGCCGCTATCGCTATTGAGAACGCGATGCTCTACTCAAACTTGGAGAAGATGGTTGAAGAAAGAACCCGGGATCTTGTTAATACACAGGAAAAACTAAGGGAAAGTGAGACTCGATTCAAGGCCATATTTGACCACATGAGCAGCGGTGTTGCCGTGTATGAGGCGACCCGTAATGGCAGGGATTTCAATCTGCTCAATCTGAACGATGCCTGTCGAAGGATGGAAAAGGTCGCCGGGAATCATATTTATGGCAGAAGTTTGCTGGACGTTTTTCCGCATTATGACGCTACCGACATGTTAGGGGTTCTTGAGCGTGTATGGAGAACAGGGCGCCCGGAAAGCTCTTCCCTCGCCCTTTTCAGGAGTGAGGAAGCTGTGGGATGGAGAGAATATTATGTCTACCGATTGCCATCCGGCGAAATCGTAACCATTATCGACGACGTCACAGGCAAGAAAAAAGCCGAAAAAGAGCAGAAAATCCTTCAACAACAGCTTTTCGTGTCCCAGAAAACGGAATCCATCGGGGCTTTTGCAGGAGGTATAGCCCACAATTTCAGGAATATCCTGCAGGCGATCTCGGGCAACACGGAACTTCTCGAGATTTTGTCCGGTGAGAGACTGGATATCAAAGGCTTGGCCAAGGACATCTATGATTCCGTTGAGAAAGGCGTAGATCTCATCAACAGCCTACTCCATTTCTCCAGAAGAGGAGGAGAATACAAGCTCATGGATTTGGATCTTGCCGATGTCATCCGCCAGGCCCTTGAAGTCATAGGCCGCGTCTTCAACAAAAACGTCGAGATTGAATCCCATGTGGACAGAGAGCTTTTCGTCAAAGGAAATCGTTCTCTACTGAGCCAGGTCTTCATGAACCTCTTCAGCAATGCGAGCGATGCCATGCCGAATGGTGGCAAACTCACAGTCGAGGCATCAAGGGAAGGAGACAAAATCCTCGCAACAGTTACCGACACCGGCATCGGGATGGATGAAGAAACACTGGAAAAAATCTTCGATCCCTTTTTCACCCTCAAGGAGGTCGGCAAAGGAACTGGACTCGGTCTTTCCACAGTTCACGGTATCATAATAGAGCAGGGGGGCTCCATCTCGGTCATATCGAAACCGGGCAAAGGAAGCTCCTTCAGGGTCTATCTTCCTTATGCCGACGGGGCAAAGTATGAGACACAAGAACCCTACAAGGAGACAAAGCGTGGAAAGGGGGAAAAAGTCCTTATCGTGGATGACGAGCGGCCCTCCCTCGAAGCTCTCACCGCTATAACCAGGAGCCTCGGGTACCAGGCTATTCCTGTTGAGAAGCCTCAGGAAGCGGCGAGCAAATATCGCAAGTGGAACCCCCAGGTGGTTCTCATGGATAGAGGCATGCCCAAAATAGATGGCATTACCTGCTTGAAGAATCTGATCGGGAAACATCCGGAAGCCAAAATCATCATGATTTCCGGCTACGAAGATACAGGCCCCAACGGCATCAGCACCGACGTGCGCAAACTGATAAAAGGCTACATCATCAAGCCCTGCAGCGCGGCAGAGTTGAGCCAAATGATCTCAAGAGCGCTGGAAAAATAGGAAACGATGAAACATGACGCTCAAGATTCTCATCATCGAAGCTGATCAGGAAGCGGCTGCTCGCCTGGGGGAAAAGTTTCAGCGGGTCGACTACGCCGTGTGCTCACATGCTGGGCCCCAGGCTCCCATCAGTGAGCTTGCATCTTTTGATCCAGGGCTGGCCATACTAGGGCCTTCGCTGGATGAGGAGACTCGCCTTAAGTGCACCCAGAAGATCAAAATCCTAAACCCTTCGATCCCGGTTATGATCTTGTGCAAAAGAGACAAGCTTCAAGAAGAATCTGGAAAATTGCCTTTTGAGGGGATGCATTATGTGACAGCTGATCTGACAGCGGAAGAAATGTCCAAATCCGTTGCGGCTCTGCTGAAGCATGAATCCGAATACGAGATCTCGCCGGATTCTCCCATTATCATCGGGCAGAGCGAGGCGATGAGGGCAGTCAGGCAAAAGGTCCACAATTTCTCCCACAAGGACATCACCGTGCTGATAGAGGGAGAGACCGGCACAGGCAAGGAACTGGTGGCGCGCTCTCTTCATTATCATTCCTCCAGGAGGAAAGGCCCGCTCGTCAAAATAAGCTGCGGCACATTTCCTGATGAACTGATTGAGAGCGAGGTGTTCGGTTTCCAGAAGGGCGCCTTTACCGGAGCTGACAGGGACAAACCGGGCAGGATCGAGCTCGCCCACGAAGGCACCCTTTTCATCGATGAAATCGGCAATCTATCTCTGAACCTACAGGTGAAATTTCTCCAGGTACTCGAGGACAAAGCTTTTGTCAGGCTGGGCGGTATCCATGACCATATCGTTGATACTCGAGTCGTGGCAGCTACCAATTCAGATCTGGCGAAAAAGGTGCGCGAAGGACAGTTTAGGAAAGATCTCTACTATCGCTTTAACGTAGCCCACATCACGGTCCCCTCTCTAAGGGAAAGAAAGCAGGACATCCATCTGCTCGCCCATTACTTTCTTCAAAAATACTGCTTCGAGCTAAAGAAGGGAGTGCTGGAGATGCCTGCAGAAATCTACGATCACTTCCAGGCCTACCAGTGGCCAGGCAACGTGAGAGAGCTCGAGAATGTGGTCCGGAGGGCTGTGGTGTTGAGAGACTGGAGTTTTGTGTTCAAGGACCTAACCCCGGTCAATGGGAATGCAAAAGAGGCAGGCATTTCAGAGGCTGGCACGAAGAATATGATCGAGCATTCAGGGGATGACCGCATAAAGGAGTCCTTCAAAGAGCCCGGATTTTCCCTTAAGGGGATAACCAAAGTCTACGTAGCGGAGGCGGAGCGTCAGGCCATCATTGACACTCTCCAGAGGACGCAATGGAACAGAAAAGCGGCTGCCCGCCTGCTCGGTGTGAGCTACAAAACCCTTCTTAACCGGATCGACGAATTCCGAATCAGACCCGAATTCCCTTAAGCATCCTCTCTCCGCGACTTCCACCGGCTCCATCCCACTCTTTCTATCGGCACAGCATTGACAAATCGTCAAATGTGTGTAAAAATTTGCCACATTATGAGCTATCAACTTGTAGGAAATCATCCCGCGATTCAAAAGATCCGGGAACTCATTGGGCTGGTCTCAGACACAGCCCTTAGTGTGCTTTTGCTAGGTGAAACCGGGACAGGGAAAGAAGTGGTAGCTCGCCTTCTCCACGCCTGTTCCCCCAGGCGTGACAAAAGGTTGATCAAGGTCAACTGCGGGGCCCTCCCTCTTAGCCTCCTCGAAAGCGAGCTCTTCGGTTACGAGAAGGGCGCCTTCACCAGAGCAGACAAGTTCAAGCCGGGCAAGTTTGAACTGGCATCAGAAGGGGTTATTTTCCTTGATCAAATCGGTGACATGCCTCTCCTCCTGCAAGCGAAGCTCCTCGAGGTGCTCCAAAGCGGCGAGTTTGCGAGGCTGGGCGGGACGGAAGTCGTTAAAGTGAACGCCTGGGTCATTGCTTCAACGAATCACAACCTGGAGCAGGACATCAAGGAGGGCCGATTCAGGGAAGACCTCTACTATCGCTTGAACGTCATCAAGGTTGAGCTGCCTCCGCTACGGGACAGAAAAGAGGATATCCCGCTGCTGACCGATTATTTCGTGGAGAAATACCGAAACGAATTCGCATCAGGGAATCACTTTCAGCTAGGAATGCCTATTCGCGAGCTTTTCAGTGCCTACCACTGGCCGGGAAACGTCAGGGAGCTGTCAAGCACCATCATCCGGTTGATGATGGGAGACGAACCTGAGGAGGTAAGGGCAGAACTGGTGGGCAACATGATCGCAGACAGGGTTTCCTTGCCTGAGGTGGTGACTGTTGCGGAAGAAGAAAGGAACATCGGTGAGCAGGCGAAGCGGGCAGTGACCTCTCTCAAAGCTGTGAAGCTGAATGCCGCACGGGATATCGAAAAAAAAGCGATTGTGAATGCCCTCGACCTGGCCCGCTGGAATAAGAAAGTGGCGGCAAAAATTCTCAAGATCAGCTATAAAAGTCTTTTTAACAAAATGCACAGCCACGGCATAAGCATCAAGAGAAGCTCCTGAGGGTGGATCGATGAAGGTTCTTGTGACCGGCACGGCAGGATTCATTGGGTCTTTCGTGGCCGTAAGACTTGCCGAGAGAGGGGATGAGATTGTCGGCATCGACAATATCAATGCCTATTATGACGTGAAGCTGAAATACGGCCGGCTGGAAAGAGACGGGTTTGACCCGAAGAAGGCAGAGGCGGGGGAGCGGGTCCAAAGCACCAAGTATCCTGCCTATCGCTTCAAGAGGCTAAACCTTGAGGACCGGGCAAGGCTTGCCGACCTATTCTCGAAAGAGAAGTTCGAATCGGTCTGCCATCTGGCAGCCCAGGCAGGCGTCAGGTATTCCCTTTCAGAGCCGGGGAGCTATATCTCCTCCAATATTGAGGGCTTCACGAATATTCTCGAATGCTGCAGGCACCACGGCACCAAACACCTCGTCTTTGCATCTTCCAGTTCAGTATACGGATTGAACGAGACATATCCTTTCTCAACGAGGGACAATGTAGATCATCCCATATCACTCTACGCTGCGACGAAGAAGGCGAATGAATTGATGGCTCACACGTACAGCCATTTATTTGGGATTCCGGTGACCGGACTGAGGTTCTTCACGGTCTATGGTCCATGGGGAAGGCCGGATATGGCCCTCTTTCTTTTCACTAAAGCGATCTTGGGAGACAGGCCCATCGATGTTTTCAACCACGGGCAGATGAGCCGGGACTTTACCTATGTTGATGACACTGTGACAGGCGTAGTCAAGGTGTTGGACAAGCCGCCCAAGGGGGATCCTTCATGGAGCGGGAAAAAGCCGGACCCTCCAAGGTCCAGAGCCGCATACAGGATATACAATATCGGGAACAACTCTCCGGTGGGACTCATGGACTTCATAGAGGCCATAGAAAAATCCCTTGGCAAGCAGGCGAAAAAGAACTTTCTCCCCATGCAGCCGGGGGATGTACCGGCGACGTGGGCGGATGTGGACGATCTGGTGAAAGATTTCGGCTACGCGCCAAGGACGTCCGTCCAAGAAGGGGTGGATAAATTCGTGCAGTGGTACATGGAGTACTATAAGCAGGGAGCATAGAGCAGGGAGCGAACAGAGAAGACAGGATGAGAAATGTCAAATTTCGTGTTTTCGTGATGAGGTTTTGTTTTTGGTTTTTCTGTTAGGGCTTGGTAATTGCGCTTTGGCTGACAGCTGGGAGCTCATATAAGCAGGAGAAGAGAGATGGCGTTTGAGAAAAATATCCTTTGCATCGGGGCGGGCTACGTGGGCGGCCCCACGATGGCCGTGATTGCGGCCAAGTGTCCTCAATACAAGGTTGTGGTCGTCGACGTGGATAAGGAGAAAATCAGGGCCTGGAATAGCGACAACCTCCCCATTTACGAGCCTGGTCTCCATGAACTCGTGAAAAAAACAAGAAATAAGAATCTTTTTTTCTCCACCGAAAATGAAAAAGGTATACGAGAATCAGAAATCATTTTCGTCTCCGTCAACACACCGACAAAAACCTTCGGCCAGGGTGCTGGCAAAGCAGCTGACCTCCAGTACTGGGAGAAAACCGCAAGAGAGATCCTGGCCTATTCAAATAGCAGCAAGATCGTTGTGGAGAAATCGACTCTGCCCGTGAGGACCGCCTCAGCCATGGAACGGATACTCAACGAGAATTCAAAAGCAATCCACTTCGAGGTTGTTTCCAATCCGGAGTTCCTTGCAGAAGGAGCAGCCATTCAGGATCTCGAAAACCCTGATCGGGTGCTCATCGGGTCCAGAGAAACGCCCGACGGCATAGCGGCAAGGAAAACGATCGTGGAAATCTACGTCCATTGGGTGCCCAGGGAAAGGATCATTGAATCCAATGTCTGGAGTTCGGAGCTCTCCAAGCTGACAGCGAATGCATTTCTGGCCCAACGGATATCCTCCATCAACTCGATTTCCGCTCTTTGCGAAAAGACAGAGGCTGACATCGGTGAGGTAGCTCATGCCATTGGGATGGATTCCCGAATCGGTCCCAAGTTCCTGGAGGCGAGTGTGGGCTTTGGCGGCTCTTGTTTCAAGAAGGATATCCTGAATCTCGTGTACATTTGCGAAAGCTATGGCCTGGAAAAGGTCGCTCGATACTGGGAAGCGGTTGTGGAAATCAACGAATGGCAGCAGAGCCGATTCATTCAGAATATGCTCACCAACATGTTCAATACGGTGGCGGGGAAAAAGATCGCTCTTTTCGGGTTTGCCTTCAAAGCGAATACAGGCGATACACGGGAATCGCCTGCGATCTATGTGGCCCAGGGGCTTCTGGCGGAGCAGGCTGAGGTCGTCATTACGGATCCCGAAGCCCTGAAGAACGCAAGGAAGGATCTGAAGGGCTTCAAGAAGGGGTTGACCTTTGAGCCGAACCCCTATAATGCCGTCAAAGGATCTCATGCCATCGCAGTCCTCACCGAGTGGGATGTCTACCGGGAGCTTGATTACAAACGTATTTTCAAATCCATGGTCCAACCCGCTTTTATCTTTGACGGCCGGAACATCCTGGATCGCAAGAAGTTGTTCGACATAGGTTTCAATGTTTTTTCCATCGGTAAAGCGCCCTTAAAACACTTCTAGATGCAGCCACAGACAAACACAGACAAATCAAATTCTAATCACGAAAACACGGCGACCTCTCAAAGGCCCTGCGGAGCGGGGCTGACAGCGCTGAAGCGCTGGCGGGCGTGGGGCCAGAAACAGAAGGGGACAAGCTAGCTTGTCCCCTTCTGTCTTATGCGCCCCATGCTATTTTGACAGAATGCGCCGTTTCGGTACTGCTTCTTGCCAGAATTGGTCTGTGTGAGTCTGTGGCAAATGCTTCTCTGTGTCCTCTTAGCCTCTGTGGTGAGCTACAGCATTTCCAGGGTGGTGGCCATGCCAACGCCGCCACCCCCACAGATCATTGCCAGGCCCAAGCTCTTTCCCCTCTTTTTCATAGCGTACAGCAAGGTCACCATAATACGGCAGCCCGTTGATCCGACGGGATGGCCAAGGCCTATACCGGAACCATTCACGTTGGTGATCTCTCTCTTGAACTTTAATTCCCTCTCGACAGCGATATACTGCGCGGCAAAAGCCTCGTTGAGTTCAATCAGCTCGAAGTCGCCCATTTTCAGATCCTGGTGCCTTTTGAAGAGGTCGTGTACGGCGGGGACAGGGCTCAGCCCCATCACAGAGGGGTGACATCCCCCTTTCCCGCTGCCTCTGATTCTTGCGATGGGTTTGAGCCTCAACTCCTTCGCCTTGTCGGCGGACATGATCACCATGG
>JAHECH010000165.1 GCA_024641835.1 Deltaproteobacteria bacterium | reverse complement strand
CGGCTAGGACCTCCTTGCCTCCCCTGGCGTCCTTTTTCATTGCCACTACCGACGGTTCATTGAGGATAATCCCTTTCCCCTTCACATAAACGAGGGTATTGGCAGTGCCGAGGTCGATGGCCAAATCGTGAGAGAACATTCCGGATACGGCTCTGAGCACCATGCTTTTTGATTTCCTTTCTTGGGTTGGTATTTGGAGACTTATTATGCTATACGAGATGTGTTGATGTTCGCAATTGAAATCACACCGAGGGTGAATTGAAATGAAGGAACTGATTGAACGTATGGCAAAGGCTCTAGTGGATAGTCCTGAAGAAGTCGTGGTCAAGGAAATACAGGGGCACAATTTGACTGTGATTGAACTAAGAGTGGCTAAGCAGGACATCGGAAAAGTGATTGGCAAGCACGGACGAACGGCTCAGGCCATGAGAACGATTCTCGGTGCCGCTTCCACCAAAATAAAGAAACGATGCGTTCTGGAACTGCTGGAATAATCTTGACGTTAAATGAACGTCTATTTGGCTCTGTGTGATGCACCCCTGTGATTCGGGTTACTCAAACAGATCTCCATCACCTGAACCCAGGCCAGCTCAAATTCGAAAGGGAGTTCGATTCGAATAAATTCGATATAGTCGAATAAATTCGATATAGCCATTGTAATTAGGAAGTGGTAGAATTAAGTTAATTACACGGCACACTTGCGTAGCTCTCGGGATCATTTCCGGAAATGCGCCTCATGCGGGATTAGGCACTTCACAGAATTTGTTCTTCAGTGTAATGCATGCGTAAGGACCTCCCTTTGTCAAGCCGAGAGCATTGGAGAGATCAATCAGCGGCAGTCCAGCGTCTGCAAACCGAATTCACTCAAGTTTCTTCTAATTCTTGTGTTTAAGACGAGGAAGCTTGCTGTAACGGAGAAAACTGCTCCAGGTTTAGAACTGCAGGAGGTACTTATGAATGAGCTCTATTTGTGCGCTATGTGTAAAGTGCGGGACGTATGCGGAAAAGGAGTCGACCGGTCAAGGCCGGCAGTAAAATACAGAAATGCTGTGGATAAGCTGACTTCGACTGTCAGTTGGCCTTCGATTCCGGGTAAATACTGTTATTTTTGTGAAAAGAAACATGATGGTTTGATTAAGCTTTAGGGCCATGATCAGCCTGGTTAACGGCTTCGCCACTGATAAAACAATGACATACGTTGTTTTAATAGTTGAAAGATCCGCCAAGTAGAGGTTCTTGCCCGTATTCCGATCATCCTCAGGCCGCTATTCCAGGCTGCCGGGAAGGGGCTGCATGCATGAAGCAAGTGGTGATGCAGCGTTCAAGCAAATTGGGATTCCCGGAATTTTGGCTTGGAGGAAGCCCTTTGACTCGGGTTTACGTGAAAAAGCCAGAATGCCCCGCTCGGAAGAGCGGGGTTCTTCACGATTGAGCCTCATTTTCAAGCTTTGTGGATTTAGTCCTTGACATAATCGTCTAGAGTTTTATACTACAAATTAGTTCTTGATCTGGTTTTGGCCATTATCCCCAGAGCCTGTAAAGAAAGAAGGCTCTGGGTTTTTTTTTGATGTGAAGTCAAAACGGCGCCAGATTCGAGCACCGGCGTACAGGAGAAAAAGAGGAGGATCGTGGCAAATCGAAATCAACATAACTCTAAAAAGCGGCAAAACGAGCGTGAGCGCAAGCGAAAAACGAAAGATAATATGGCTAGGCGGCGGAGCAAGAAGGATAAAAAGGCGGGGACTGGCACTGCTGGGGTCCCCGATCAGCCGTACCAAAGCGTCAATTCACGAGACATCAACAACTTGTCGTCCTCCCTTGGGAGGACAGGCCGGGAATTACAGCCCGGCTCAGATCAGAGAAAAGGAGCATAAATGAATTTCGAGTCGTTCCACTTACACCCTCATATTGAATCCGGCATCAAGGCCCTTCGTTACACGGTACCCACATCGATTCAAGCCCGATCCATTCCATCCATTCTCCAGGGCCGGGATGTGATAGGGCTGGCCCAGACCGGTACGGGCAAAACAGCCGCCTTCGTACTTCCTATCCTGCAGCGCTTGATTGCAGGGGCGCGGAAACCTGTCCGTGCCCTGATCATGGTCCCGACCCGGGAACTGGCGGAGCAGATAAGCGAGGCTGTCGGCCAACTGGGCCGGTATACCCGAGTGAAGAGTGTCTCCATTTATGGCGGTGTGAACAAGAACCCCCAGATCAGGAAACTCCGTGACGGAGCAGAAATCGCCGTGGCCTGCCCGGGACGCCTGATTGATCTTATGGACCAGGAGGCGATAAGTCTCTCCCACGTGGAGGTACTCGTGTTGGACGAGGCAGACCGGATGTTCGACATGGGCTTCCTACCGGACATCAGGAAGATTCTGAGACGAGTCCCGGTTCAGCGCCAGACGCTCCTTTTCTCTGCGACCATGCCGGATGATATCCGGGATCTGGCGCAGCAAATCCTTCAGGACCCGATTACCGTCCAGGTTGGTGAAACTGTCCCAGTCTCGACGGTCTCCCACGCCGTATATCCTGTGGAGCAGCACCTTAAAACAGCTCTTCTGGTGAAGCTGTTGCACCGCACGGACACGGAGTCAGTGCTCATCTTCACACGCACAAAACACCGCGCGGAACGCCTGTCAACACAGATGAAGCGGGCCGGTTTCGCCGTGACGTCACTTCAGGGCGACCTCTCGCAACAGAATCGGGAGAAAGCACTGAGCGGTTTTCGCAACGGTACGTACCGGATACTTATCGCCACCGACATCGCCGCCCGGGGCATCGATGTTTCCGGGATTTCGCACGTGATCAATTACGACATGCCTGACACCGTTGATGCTTACACACACCGCATCGGCCGCACAGGTCGCGCTGCCAGTACCGGAGAAGCGTTCTCCTTTGTGACCCGGAATGAGAGTCCCTTTTTGTGGAGCATCGAGAGCGTTCTCGGTAAAAAGATGGAAGCACGGACGCTGAAGGACTTCGATTATACCGTGCCGGCTCCGGAAGGTAGCGGTGTATTCAGGCGTTCACGATATCCGGAAAGCCGCAACAGTTTCCCGAAGCTTGCCAAACAGCCCCTTGTTAAGCGGTCCACCGTTTCCTCCCCGGTAGTGGAATCCGTTTCAAAGCTCCCGAGTGGATCGAGGAATCTTTTCCGGGGAGCGCTCCCCTTCAGTTCGCCCAGACCCGGGGTACACCGGAATCGTCGTGCGAGGTGATTCTGAAAACGGGCAGATAGCGGCTGCTTCTATCATTAAAGACAAGTTCAGCGGCCAGTCCAAGGGGTTCGGATTCATCGAGATGCCTGCGAAGCAAAGCCTAAGAAGTCTTCTTGTTCGTTCGTCTAACTACTATTGTGAAAGTCCTTATCCATGACTATCTTTTAGGTAAGTGCTGGAAGGCTCAGAAGGAGATCAGGAAGACGTAGATCCAAGAAATCGCCTTTAATCATCCCGAACTAACAAGGAGGACAAATATGGGAGAGACCAAACGACAGTCTTACACTTTCACTGTCAGGGAATATGGGGACGGCACGCCGTATATTGCATGTGAACCGGTTGGGAGAGAATGGAGGGTTTTCGGTAAAGGTTCTCTCAGTTTTGTCCTCCCTATAGGGACGACATTGAAGAGTGCTAAAAAAGCGGGTGCATTCTTAAACAAAAACATTGACTCCATTTCATTCACCGAAGCCCTTGGCCCTGACAAGTATGCACATAGGAGATCCTAACGAGTTGATCATAGCTAGCTTCCCATTTGACCGCGCTTGCCGACGTGTTGTGATTCTCCACTCTTTTAGACAATCAACTGTGCCGCCATTGACTTTGCATAATTCCTGCTTAATTTGTCAATTATTGATTAAGCGCCACCCAACTTCATCACTCATAAAATAACTATGGGATGCCTTAGATGCTCCAAAGGTTATAAGAAAAAAAAGGGAGTTTGAGATGTGGCACTTAACAGGTTCCTCGGGTGTGCGTCTACCCTTTCTTACGGATTATGACGGCATTCCGGGAAACCATTCAACAAATGATTCCTTGTACACTTAACCCTCAACCTAATCCGATCACTGCAAGATTTTAAGATACTCTCAAAATAGCATGACTATTAGAGGCAGCGGTTGTGAATTCGTTCCGTCATGCAACCGCATGAGAGGTCCTTCAGGTGAAAAACTATTATGGCACAGATTATGACAACCAAAGAAATGGCTGAGTACCTAAGATTTCATCAAATAACGATATGTAAGTTATCCAAAGAAGGCAAAATCCCTTCAATTCGGATCGGCAGAGTCTGGCGATTTGATAAGGAGGTAATTGATGAATGGATCGCCAAAGGCTAAAAGGAATAAGGCAAGACTGACTTCATTAGGAGAACGATACTAGAGCGCGGCGTTAGAGGCGTTTTCTACGAAGATGATCCGCCGGAAAGAATCTAAATCCGAAGGCTTCATATTTCCATTAACCAAGAAAGGGGGACACGGTATGCATTTCAAAAAGATCTTCGTATTTATCGCTTTAAGCATGGTCATTGGGTTTCTAGGATGTGCTAAGGAGAAGGTAGAGGCGCCCAAACAGGAGCGAATCACAAAGAACTTAGTTCCACCGACGGTTGAGGTTAAGGGAACGAATTTTTCTATAGCGCTTAGCGACCTTCAAGTCGTCACGACTGAAGACACAACTTCTAAAGAGATCGTCGAAACCCCGAGTCTCCAGGGTCGCATCAAAATAACCAATATATCGAAAAATAACCTGGATATCCAAGCGGTCACGGTTGATTACTTCGACGAAGCTGGGAAGCCAATCGATTTTGAATCTGGAGACAAAATAGCCAACGCTAATTTGTACTTGAAGGTCCTTAAGCCTGAGGAAACGGGCGAAGGGTCTTTGGATGTCACAATCCCAAGGAAGGCTGTCAAGGGAAAGGCTCTAGGAAAGATGGTAATCAACCTGGTCTACGTCTCGTCCCCTCTTAACCGAGAGACCGCCACTTTCCCTGAAAAGATTGAATAGTCCGTTACCAATCGGGTAGACAGACAGAATTGGAGTTTAACTACATCCTGTTTGGTCTATAGCGGAAAGTGAAGTGTAGGTGATGAGAAAGGAGGGGCTATTATGGAAATTTTAAATTTTGTCATTGCCATTGTTGCTTTGGTCATTGCGGTGTTGGCATTTCAAAGAACTGGGGGGACTAAAGATCTAAGAAAAAGCACAGCCGAGCTTCTGGCTAAAATGGAAAAAAAGATGCGAGAAGAAGAGGCAGCTAAAGAGGAGAAGGAAAAATCACAGAAATAAGCTCAGCCGTATAGGAGCAATTGAGTCGTCATAAAATAAGAAATACCATAACTCCTACTATTTCCATTTGCTTTGCGGATGTGCACCCTCAGTGGCCATTCCAATGGTTTCGGTCCAGTCTTCAAGGAGACAACTTATGTACTTTTCGTTAATCATCACTTTTTTGCTTCTCCTGGGACTTGTCATCACCAGCCTACAGAATAGCATGCCTTTGGAGCTGAAACTCATCACTTGGAATCTTCAGATGCCTCTTACAGCCTTGATCCTTTATTCCTCTCTGATCGGTGGGGCTATTGTGGCGGTTCTGGCCTTACCTAAGCTGGTGAGGAAATCCCTTGATGTAAGGAGTTTGAACAGGGAGATCTATAAGTTGAAAAAAAGGATTGTAGAGTTGGAAAAAGGACATGTCGGTGGGTCTCAGATAGAATAATCCTCCCTTGAGAGGCATGGACGGTTCGATTTCTGAGGGGCTGCTGATTTCGGTCTGTTTGCGTGAAAAAGCCAGAATGCCCTGGCCGGAAGAGCGGGGATGAATTGCGGTCCCCTGGGGGTTTGGCGACGGATAGCCCCAAATGGAAGTGGCTTCTTCACCGTCAGCGAAGAAGGAACGCCGTAAGTACAAGAAGTAAATCAGGGTTCAATAAGAGAGTTATTAAATGCGAGACAAAAGAGCATAGATCTGTTTCTCAAAATCATTTTGAAAGGGGGTTTTATTAAATGAAAATCAGACCCTTAAACGATAGAGTCCTGGTTCTGAGAATTGGGGAGATAGAGAAGACTCCGGGTGGGATCTTTGTTCCGGACACGGCCAAGGAAAAACCACAAGAGGGGAAAGTAGTAGCCGTTGGTCCCGGAAAATGGGATGAAAACGGGAAACGGATCCCACTGGAAGTCAAAAAGGGTGATCGCGTACTTTTCGGTAAATATACGGGCAATGAAATCAAGATCGATGGAGTGGAACATCTCATGATGAGAGAGGATGATATCCTGGGTATCATAGAAAAGTGATTGAAGGAGGTCTTAAGCAATGGCAGCAAAAGAGATTAAATATGGTGCAAAAGCCAGAGAAAAGATGATGAAAGGTGTGGACATCCTGGCCAACGCGGTGAAGATAACCCTTGGACCGAAAGGACGGAATGTCCTTCTTGAGAAATCCTGGGGATCCCCCAAGATCAGTAAGGATGGGGTGACCGTTGCGAAGGAGATTGAACTGGAAGACAAGTTTGAAAACATGGGCGCACAGATGGTCAAAGAAGTGGCTTCCAAGACATCCGACGTTGCGGGGGACGGCACCACCACGGCGACCATCCTGGCACAGGCGATCTATCGTGAGGGGGCCAAGCTGGTGGCGGCGGGCGGCAACCCCATGTCCATTAAGCGGGGCATTGAAAAGGCTGTTGATCTGGTGGTCGAAGAGCTGAAAAAGATATCCAAACCCACGAAGGAGAAAAAGGAAATCGCCCAAGTGGGCACCATATCGGCGAACAACGACAGTACCATCGGCGACATTATCGCCGAGGCTATGGAAAAGGTGGGCAAAGAGGGTGTGATTACCGTAGAGGAAGCCAAGGTCATGGAAACAACTCTGAAGCTCGTTGAAGGGATGCAATTTGACCGCGGTTACCTGAGCCCGTACTTTGTCACGGAGCCGGAGAAGATGGAAGTTCACCTGGAGGAGCCCTCTATCCTTTTGCATGAAAAAAAGATCAGTATGATGAAAGACCTCCTTCCCATTTTGGAGCAAGTTGCAAAAAACGGCAAACCCCTCCTGATTATTGCAGAGGACGTGGAAGGGGAGGCCCTCGCTACTCTGGTGGTCAATAAGTTGAGGGGGACCTTGCATTGTGCGGCTGTCAAGGCTCCGGGCTTTGGGGACAGGCGAAAGGAAATGCTGGAAGATATCGCCATCCTGACAGGGGGCCGGGTGATCAGTGAGGACCTGGGTGTTAAGCTGGAAACGATAACCCTGAAAGACCTGGGCACTGCCAAACGGATCACTCTGGACAAGGATAACACAACGATCATTGAGGGGGGTTGCGACCGCAAGGCACTGGAGGGGCGTGTAAGACAGATCAGGGCTCAAATCGAAGAGACGACCAGCGACTATGACAGGGAAAAGCTTCAGGAACGCCTGGCAAAACTGATTGGGGGCGTGGCCGTTATCAATGTGGGCGCTGCGACGGAGACTGAAATGAAGGAGAAAAAGGACAGGGTTGAAGATGCCCTCAATGCGACTCGCGCAGCCGTAGAGGAAGGCATTGTTCCCGGTGGTGGCGTTGCCTATATGCGCGCCCTGAAGGTTCTTGAAAAGGCCGAATTTCCGGGTGAAGAGCAACTTGGTGCTAACCTCATTAAACGCGCCCTTGAAGAGCCGACAAGGCAAATCGCCAACAATGCCGGTTTTGAGGGGTCTGTGGTGGTTCAGCATGTGATGGAAGGCAAAGGGAGTCTTGGATTCAATGCTGAAACAGGGACTTATGAAGACCTTATGAAGGCCGGTATTGTTGATCCGACCAAGGTAGCGCGATTTGCGCTTCAAAATGCTGCATCCGTGGCTGGCCTCCTCTTGACTACAGAGGCGATGGTTGCTGAAAAGCCTAAAAAAGAGAAACCCTCGGCACCCGCCATGCCATCAGATGAAATGTATTAACTGTGCCACGATTTCTCTCGTGGCGGAAGGAGGTGGTTTATGGTCGGAGGAGATTTTCGTCCCCAGGGACAGCCCCCGTCTTTAGAGGAGGTTCTT
>JAHECH010000164.1 GCA_024641835.1 Deltaproteobacteria bacterium | reverse complement strand
CACTGAGTGACCAGAGGCGAAGGCACAAGGATCAGAGCGGTTTTGACCAGGCCTCTTATCATATACTCTTTCAGAATCATCAGGGCCTCGATAGTCTTCCCAAGTCCCACTTCGTCTGCCAGGAGGGCCCGGCCACGGAAGGTTTTCATCACCTTTTTGACTGTTTCTTCCTGGTACCAGAAGGATCGCACTCCCTGAAGGTTACTGAGGCAGATCAGATTCTCAAAAGACTCGCTGAACCGAATTCGATAGGCCTCCAAGGCGAGCTCGTAATCTTCCTGCGACGAAAGTCTTTCCTCGGTGATCGCCCGCTCCAGGGGAAGAGTATCCACTTCCATTTGAACCTGGATCTCAAGGGGTGGAGACTTCTTGACCACCGTCGCAGGAACCACTTCCTTTTCTCGGGCCTTTTCCGGGACGGAGGTTTCCCTAGCAGGGAGAGGCTTGGCTGTCCGCACCTCCTCCTTTCCAAGCATGGTCTCGCAATAAAGCCTTTGATGCTCAAGGGATTTGAGCATCGTTTTCTTGTTTCTGACCCTCCTGTGAATGATCACCCGAAGACATTCCTTGATCTGATCGAGGGCCTCCCCGTACCTGCGCATGCTCGTGAGTAGTGCGCACAATGAGAAGGTCCCTTCAAGATCCAGGGCTTCCATCTCATGGAGCCTCAGAAGGGCTTTCAGCTCAACATCACCACGCCCCAACTCATGTCCTACGCGCCCTAATTCGAAAAGGTATTCTTCGTTTTTCGGATGGATCTGAACGGCCTTTTCCAGTCGCTGAAGCGCTTTCTCGGGATTGCCCTGCTCTTCGGTCTCCATCGCTTCCCAGAAGAAGTACTCCGCCTTTTCTATCTGGCTGGAACGGACAATCCGTTGCCTTCTTTCCTTTAGCTTAGTTTTTCTTTGCGCCCTTCTCCGGTCAGCTTTAGTCTTTGTCACGTTCGTTCTCCCCGGGCTCGGTTAGTATACCTTGCGCTGAGAGGCCTTGTCCTTGCAGCGATTGACACTGAGGATGCTGGGTACCATTTCTGGAGGCTTTTCTCAAGACCCTTTCATATCTTTACTCTTTCTTTTAATCAGAAACTCATCCAGCCCTAATGAGTAGCTAACATTGAGCAGAGAAAAAACGAGACGAACCGGGGCACGATTGACAGAATGCCGTTAACGGCAGCGAGGAGGGATTTGAGGTGAAGACCATATACATCTTGAAGACAGAAACCGAGGCGAGTGAAGGTTTGATTTCTTGTCTCCGGTTGCTTTTTCCCGAATGTGAAATTCAGATCCTCCCAAGGGCAAGGGCTTGGCCGTGCGACCCTGTGCCCAGTTCAAGCGATTCCGGAAACAGAAAAGGAGGGAAAAGAAAATATGAGTAGAATTCTTGTCATTGATGATGATCCGTCTATCCGCCTCCTCTATTCGGATGAACTGAGGGAAGAGGGATACGACGTGATCGAGGAAGGAGACGGCATGAAAGTTCTCCAGCTGATCAGGGAGGAGAGGCCCGATCTCATTGTGCTGGATGAAAAATTAGGCCGTCTGAGGGGCGTCGAAGTTCTGAAAGAGATTCGCCGTGGGGGAGCTTCTGTGCCGGTGATTCTTTGCACAGCCTACCCTTTGCTCCGGCACAGTCAAAAATGTACCGGAGCGGATGACTATGCGACCAAAACTTCGGATTTGAGCGAGCTGAAAATCAAAATAAGAGGGTTGCTTCGAGAGCCGCTCATTTCTTAGCTCTGTTCACCACAAGATCCTTGGCCTCTTAGTGCCAGAGCAGCCACGGGGCAAACCTGGACACAGGCGAGGCAATTTTCGCAGGATGAGCCTGGGGAATCCGCTCCTCCGTAGAGGCTGATCACTGTGTTGAAGCCTCTCTGGGCGAAAGTCATCGAGGGCCGGCCGCGCCTGGAGAGACAGGTATGAACGCATTTTCCGCAAAGAACGCATCGGTTCGGGTAATGGTCCAGGATAGGATGCTCTTGAACGATGTTGGGCTCCTTCAGGCATAGGTCAAGCTTTCCAGGTTTCAAGCCGACCCGGAGAAACCTGGCGATCCGCTGGAGCTCACACGTCTTGTTTGCCGGGCAGCTTCCGCAGTCCACATCATGGACGGACATGAAAAGACGAAAAGCGCTCACTTGGAGCCTTCGCACAGCGGCTGTGTCGGTTTTCACCACCATCCCCTGCTCGACCCTGACCGTGCAGGATGGCACAGGTCCATCATTTCCTTCGATTTCAACAAAGCAGAGCCTGCACGATGCAGGGGGCTGCTTCATGCCCTCGAGATAGCAGAGGTTGGGAATGTAGATGCCGTGATCAAGGCAGGCGTGAAGCAGGGTCAACCCCTCCTTTGCTTCCAACTCTTTTCCATCCACCAGGAGTTTTACCATCACGGCCAGTCCCAGGATAAACAATATCTCATGGATGCGCTTCAGGCCTTTCCACCACCGGAGCGAGATGACGGGGCGAGACCTTTTTCACAGCATTATATTCCGCGGGGCAGGCGGCCATGCATTCTCCGCATCTCACGCACAGGGTCTGGTCGATTCCTTTTTTTCGATCCCTCGTAGTGAAGATAGCTTCCACAGGACAGCTTCCGACGCAGGCATCACAACCGCGGGCGCATTTGTCGAGATCGATGTAAAATGCGGTGAGAGCCCTGCATGCGCCCGCGGGGCATCGCTTTTCGTTGACGTGGGCTTCGTATTCCTCCCTGAAGTAGCGGAGAGAGGTGATGATCGGGTTTGGCGCTGTTTTCCCAAGGCCGCACAGGGAGCCGTCTTTGATCTCGAGAGCCAGGGCTTCCAATCGTTCAAGGTCGCCCTCCCTCCCCTCCCCTTTTGTGATTCGCTCCAAGATTCGAAGAAGCTGGAAAGACCCGATTCGACAGAAAGTGCACTTGCCGCACGATTCCTTTTGAGTGAAATCGAGAAAATAACGGGCCACATCCACCATGCAGGTATCCTCATCCATCACCACCATGCCGCCTGATCCCATCATGGCCCCGGCTCCCTTGAGGGAATCAAAGTCGATGGGAGTCTCCAGAAAATCTGAAGGCAGGCATCCTCCGGAAGGCCCACCGATCTGAACGGCCTTGAAGGTCTTTCTATTGGGGATACCCCCGCAGATGTCGATGATCAGCGTTTTGAGGTCAACGCCCATGGGAATTTCCACCAAGCCCGGATGAACCACATCACCCACAACCGAGAAGATCGCTGTTCCTGCGCTGCTCTCGGTGCCGATGGTTTTGTACCAGTCGGCACCGTGGTTCAAGATAGGCGGGACAGAGGCTAAGGTTTTGACATTGTTGATCACCGTGGGCCAGCCCCAGAGGCCCTGATGAACAGGATAAGGGGGCCTGACACAGGGCATCCCTCGATGGCCTTCAAGGGATGCGATAAGGGCTGTCTCTTCCCCACAAACAAAAGCTCCCGATCCCTGGAACAGCTCCACAATGAATTCGAAGCCGCTTCCCAAGATGTTCTTACCGAGAAGCCCGCATTCTTCTGCTTGAAGGAGCGCTTTGGTCAGGGTCTTCACCGCAAGGGGATACTCCGCTCTCACGTAGACGATGCCTCTCTTGGCGCCCACTGCCAATCCGGAGATGGCCATCCCCTCGAGCAGCTGATGGGGATTGCTCTCCAGGATGGTCCGGTCCATGTAGGCGCCAGGGTCTCCCTCATCTGCATTGCAGATCACCATTTTTTCGTTGCCTTTTGCCTCTCTTGCCAGCGCCCATTTCCTTCCGGTGGGAAAGCCAGCGCCCCCTCGTCCTCTCAGGCCTGATTCCGCCACCTCCCGGATGATCTCTTCCGGGTTCGTCTGGAGCGCCTTCACCAGGCTCGAATAACCACCCCGTGTGATGTAATCATAGATGTCTTCAGGATCAACGATGCCGCACCACTCCGTGACCACCTTCTTCTCCTGGCTGAAGCGGGGAAAATCCATGACCGCAGGGATCAGGTCATTCTGCTCCATCGCCCCCAGGAGATGCTCGAAAAGAGGGTCTCCATCCACAAAAAAGGATTTCACGATCATTCGCGCCTTTCCCGGTGTGACTTTATAATAGAGGATGGCCGGAAATCCTGGGTTCTCCACGATGACCACAGGCTCTGCGTAGCAATGGCCGATGCATCCCACGGTATGGATGAGAGCCTGGATCTGGTGCTCAGCGAGGGCTTCTTCAAAGGCGCGCTTTGTTTCCAGGGCGCCGGAGGCAATGCCGCAGGTGGCCATGCCGATGTGTATCTTGGGAACTGCGGCCTCCCTGAAGGGCTTTCGGCGTGTTTCAGCCTCTTCCTGTAATGCCTTGAACTGATGGTTCACCTTCTCATGATACTCAGGATTCATGTTGGCCTTTTTCTCTCTCCTGCTTCTCCTTTTCAATCTTGAACCCGAGGATCAGCCCTTCCACCTTGCTCGGAGCCATATGTCCTTGAACATTCTCTCCTACCAGAGCCACTGGAGCCAGAGCGCAGCATCCCACACAGGCAACCCGATCAATGCTGAATTCTCTGTCAGGGGTGGTTTCCCCACCCCGGATGCCGAGCTTCCTTTCAAAGTTCTCGAGGATGATTTCGCCGCCTTTGACGTGGCAGGCGGTGCCCAGGCAGACCTTGATGGCATGCTTTCCCGGCGGATTGAATCGAAACTGGTTGTAGAACGTTGCAACCCCGTACACTTCGCAGGCGCCGATGACCAGGTGCAGCGCAACCAGCTCAATAGCCCCCGGTGGGATGTAGGCAAGCTCTTGCTGGATCATCTGTAAGATGGGGATGAGGTTTCTTCTATCTTTCCCGAAGGATCGGATGGCAGAAGAAATTTTCTCTAAAGAGATGTCATCCTCCTTATGATTCTCGTGTTCCATCGGAGTCTTTCTTTCAACCTAATGCTGCCAATAGTAAAGGATTGGGAGAACAAGACGGCCTGTTCAAGTCTCAGGCTTACGCTAAATCTTTTCCATCGCCCCGTACATACTCTGTATCCTGTCCCTTAGCAGGAAGCATAGCTGTTCTAAGATATTGAATCCAAGCAGGGTGCTGCTCACCATCAGCCCCCTCAAGTCAGAGCCTCTTAGAGAAACAATTTTCGTAGGTCCCTGGCAGCAGGCAGATGACATCAGGTTATGGGGTGCGTTGAGAAGGGTGGACCAGCAGCCAAAAACCCTGCCCCTGCCGAGAATGCCGATGACAACGCTTCCCTTGCGTGTCCCCACGTCTACGTCTCTCTCAAGATATACTTTGCCGTCGGCGATGATACAGATCCGATCTCCGAAATCACCCTGTCGAAACACGTACTCGCCCGATTCGTAAACATCTTCACGACAAAGGCCGGCAATCTTTTGAATGTCGGACTTCTCCAAGCCTCTGAATAACTCAGAGCTCCCCAGTGCCTTTTCAATTTCCGAACGATCCATCGTTGCGCCTCTCATGAGATGATTAAGGGCATTCCGATTAAAGCTGTTTCTTCATTCCCCAACGAACAGCACCCTGCTAGTAGGTCACCGAAGGGAACAGCCTTCGATCCGTATGGGGCAAGAAAAGGGCTGCAATGTACTCGTCCATATAGGGCTGATAATTGGAAAGCTCGATATTGGTCATGGACCGGGAGACGTTGATACATTTCTCCAGGGCCTCCTCAGATGTCAGGGCAAGTCGGGCGCCGGTGAGAGAACTGTTTCCGATGAAGCGGATCTTCTCTTTTGGAATATCGGGCAGGAGTCCGATGGCGACCGCTTTGGAAACGTTCAGATAGTTGCCGAAACCACCCGCCACATAGAACGTCTCCAGTTGATCGAGGGATAGGCCGATGTACCCCACCAGAGCCTTGATGGCTGCAAAGATCGATCCCTTGGACTTGATGAGATTGCCGATATCAGCCTCTGTAAAGACAATGGGTTCGACTGTCTCCGTTTCACGGGCTTCTGCGATGACGTACTGGGGCACATCATCCTCGTAGGTCAACCTCGGATCTTTTCGGCTCCTGTCGAACTTTCCATCTGAGCCGATGATTTTGTTTCTCACGAGCTCATAAATACAGTCAATCAGGCCGGAGCCGCATATCCCGAGGGGTTTGGCATTTCCGATGGTCTGGTATTTCACCCTGTCATCAACGATTTCCACTTTCTCTATCGCTCCCCGTGTGGCTCGCATGCCGCAGCGGGTTCCACCACCCTCGAAGGAGGGCCCTGCAGAAGCAGAGCAGCAGACAAGCCATTCATTGTTGCCGATGGCTATTTCTCCATTGGTTCCGATATCAATCAGCCCCCGTATCTCTGGATGATCCGCAATCCCTGAGGCCACAATGCCTGCTACGATGTCTCCTCCCACATAGGAGGCCACGCTCGGAATGGTCTCCAGAATTCCCCGGGGATTGATCTCAATTCCGATCTCCCCGGCCAGGATCTGGGGATAGATATCGGCAGTCGGCACGTAAGGCTCCAGCCTGATGTTACAGGGTGTGAGGCCCAGGAGAAAGTGGCTCATGGTGGTGTTGCCTGCAGCGACGATGGCATTAATCTCCAGAGGGGAGGTTTTGTAGGTGCTTGCAAGGGACTTGATCAGATTGTTGATATTCTTGATGACAGCGTCGTGGAGGGGATTAAGTCCTCCTTTGCCACAGGCGTAAACCATTCTGGAGATCACGTCTTCGCCATACTGGGCCTGGAGATTGTGGGACCCTTCCACGCCGAGCACTTTCCCTGTTCTGAGATCGACAAGCTGGGCGACGACCGTGGTCGTTCCCACATCGACAGCGAGGCCATAGTTTTTGTTCGAGGTATCCAGAGGCTCTATCCTCTGGATCCGGTATCTTCCATTGTCTTTTACCAGAGTCGCCGTCACCTTCCAATTGGTGTCCCGGAGGGTTTCAGAGAGGTGCTGCAAACAGGGGAGGGAGATTTCAAAAGCATACCAACCTATCTTTCGCCTTAGTTCCCGGGAGACCCTTTCTATATCCGTGATGTTGTCCTCCAAGGTAGGTCGCGGGAGTTCCAGGTATACCTTTCTCACCAAGGGCTTGAAAGCATAGAAAGGGGCTTCGGGAATTTGCTGGGGTGCTGTGCCGGCCTGAATCTCCGCGGAATCCCGTCTCTCACCTATCATGATTTGCTCTTGTTCAAGTCGGGATTCCGGCGGGATCTCCACTTCAAGATCGCCGCGGATCTTCGTCTGGCAGGCAAGGACATATCCTTTATCCAGTTCCTCCTGGGAGAAGAAGGCTGATAGACGATCACTGGACTGAAAGTCGCCTTTGAGGATCTGAACGCGACACTCGCCGCAGACGCCCTCTGCTCCACAGAGGTTGTTCACAAAAACATCAGCCCTCTGGCTAGCCTCCAAGACAGAAGTGCCCTCGTCGACTTCAATGGATCTTCTGCTGGGCAGAAATGTTACCCGGTGTTGCTTCATGCCTATCTCCTAAACAAGGCCATGGACCTCGTACAAAAGCGTGCCCTCTCTCCTTCTGCGGTCTGTTAGGATCTTTATATAGCCAGATACTTGAGAGACGACCATTTTCTTATACCAATCCTGTGCAAATTGTAAATGAGGGAATTGAGAGGGATTATCTGAAGGAAGCCCGAGTTCAGAGCCACGAGGTAAGTGCGTCTTGAGACAGTTAAGAGAGACCTCCATGCGAGTCGAAGATCCCGAATGCCAGGAGCGGTTTGGGACCGGTAAAATTAGAGCACCACCGATTTCTCTGCGACAACTGCCTCTGAAGGTACCCCAAAGCGACTAAACCTTCCGTGGTAACGGAACCCTCCATTCCGGGTCCGTCACGAGTTCCAGGAGGCTGATAGGCCGGCAACCACCGACCAGCATCGGGCGAATCACATGGATCGCAATCCAGACGCATTCCACAAGCCGAGAGGCAGGAGTGACCCCATGAGTGAGGCTCACCAATCCGATAATCCCGCCTTCCGGTAACACTCGCCATGCCTCTCGAAGCAACGCCCGGCTGTCCTCGAGGGTCAGCAGGTCGAGAACATAGTTGGCCACGAAACGATCGAACGACTCAGCTTCGAAGTTAAGCTTAGGTGA
>JAHECH010000163.1 GCA_024641835.1 Deltaproteobacteria bacterium | reverse complement strand
CAATGACCGCGGAGACCGCCTTCCCCGCCTGCTCCACAGAGTCAAAGGCGGCCATCGCGGTTTTTAGCGCCGGCGGATTGCGCAGAAGGCGCACACAGATCCTGGTCACCAGGGCGAGGGCTCCTTCGCTTCCCGCAATAAGACCGCCGAAGTCATATTCGGGGTAATCCATTGCCTGTCCACCCAGGCGCATGATACGGCCGTCAGCAAGGACTATTTCCAGGCCGGTGATGTAATTGGTCGTAACGCCGTACTTGAAGCAGTGGGGCCCTCCCGAGTTTTCCGCCACGTTTCCGCCAAGGGTCGCTGAACGGCCGCTCGCCGGATCCGGGGGATAATAAAGCCCCCTGGTCTTCACAAGCTCATCGAGGATGAGGTTGATGACGCCCGGCTCGACCACTGCGCTTCGTCCCGCTGCATCGAATTCAAGGACTTTCTTCATCCGCGAAAACTCAACGATGATGCCCCCTTTTTCAGCAACCGCACCTCCGGAGAGCCCTGTCCCAGCTCCCCTCCCGATGATGGGAACCCCATGCTCCGCAGCCCAGCCCACGATGGCGCTGACTTCTCTGCCTGATTCCGGGAACACGACTGCTTCGGGTGTTCCCCGGTCATGGCCTGCGTCCACTTCATACGTCATCAGCTCAACAGGGTGCATGACCAATTGCTCCGGTCTGACAAGACGGGCGAGAGAGGCGAGTTTTGCATTTAAAGAAGGCATGAAAGATCCTCCTTGGAGAATCGTGTCCGTGAAAACCATGAGCGGGGATCATTGACAACGGAGCTGTGGCAAAATGGCGTATGGGGAGCTTCACGCTTCATCGCGATGATTCTGATTCCCATCTGCCGCATGATATGAAAGGTCGAGTAATTCGACCACATGCATCACCTTGGCCTTTAACCCTGCCCGGCGAACTCCGGCAATCAGTTGCATCTGGCAGCCTGTGCTCGAAGTCACGATAACCTCAGCACCTGTTCCAGCAATATCCTCCATTTTTTCATCCAGCACCGCATTGGCTGTGTCCACCTGGACGATGTTGTAAACCCCAGCGCTTCCACAACAGCGATCCGGTTGCTGGAGTTCCTTGAGCTCCAATCCGGGAATCTTCTTGAGAAGGTCTCGCGGCTGATTGGTTATCTTCTGCCCATGGCGCAAATGGCAGGAATCCGAGTAGGTCGCCCTGACAGGCACCTTTCCAGTGGGAAGCACATTCAGATGGTCGTGCAGGAACTCGTTAACATCTTTCACTTTTGAAGAGAACTCCGCCGCCCGATGAGCATAGCTCGCATCATCAGAGAGGACATGGGGGTATTCCTTGAGAGCAAGGCCGCAGCCTCCGGCATTGCAGATCACCGCATCTGCCTGATCATCAAGGGAGAGGAAGGCATCGATATTCTTGCGAGCCAGTCGCTTGGCACTCTCGAAGTCCCCTAGATGAAGATGGGCCGCTCCGCAGCAGGTCTGGCCGGGCGGGGTGTAGACTTCATACCCGTTTCGCTGGAGGACCCGGATCGTGGCCTCGTTTACCTGGGCCAGGAAGGCTTCCTGGATACATCCGGTAAAGAAAAAAACCCTCCCTCGTCTTTCCCCTTGAGGAGAAGCGCTTTGGCCCAGGGGAGTAAAACGAAGTTGGACAGGGGGAAGAATGCCCTCTGCCGCTCTGAGAGTTGCGGGCAACAAAAAGTCAAATGAGCGCACCAGGCGCTGCAAACCGATGACCTCATAGACCCAGATTCCTCGGGCCAAGAGTTTCAGCAGCTTCAGATTCGGCATCATTTTTTTTGTTCCAATCCAGCGCAAAAGACGCTCCAACGCGCCCTGGGTGCGGTTGTACTCGACCACCGATCGAGCCATTTCCAGAAGTGAGCTGTACTGAACACCCGAAGGGCAGGCGCTTTCACAGGATCGGCAAGCGAGACAAAGAAGAACATGCCTGCTGAACACGTCCTTGACAGCCTCCGGCCCAATCCGGCCTTCCGCAGCCGCGCGCATCAGGGCAATCCTTCCCCGAGGGGCATCCATTTCCGTGCCAAAGACCGCGTATGTCGGGCAGGCATGAAGGCACATGCCGCAGTGAATACACTTAGAGAGTTTAGCTTTGTATTCAGGTGTCCTGAGCACTTGGATGTCTTTGGTCATAAAAAGCATCCTTCAGCGCTTGCCGCGAGAGTAACGGCGGTCGAATGTCACTGGACAAAATAAAGAAGCGACCTTGGGCAAAAACCTGTATGAATCGCGCAGATCGGCTCCATTTTTCTTATTTAGGCGTGACGCATTAGTCAAGGGTTTTGTTAATCGCCTCTTCAAAATGGATCACCCGAAAAGTGTGGCACAAGGGTCTGTTCCTTGACAGCAGGAAAGGGCCCTCATATACTGCGAAGGTTTCTCAATCCCGGGGAAACGCGTGAAGGGGAGATAAAAGGAGGACGGCATGAATATCGATATCCAGAAGTTTCGAGATCTTAATCCTGGGGAGAGGATTCTTATGGGCCCTGGACCGAGCGATGTCCCTGCAAGGGTACTCCAGGCCATGGCATCCCCGTGCATCGGCCATCTGGATCCCTATTTTCTGAAGGTCATGGATGAGACCCAGCAGCTCCTCAGGTTTCTCTTCCAGACCAACAATGCTCTCACCATTCCTGTCTCCGGCACCGGAAGCGCTGGCATGGAAACGTGCTTTGTGAACCTGGTGGAGCCTGGAGACGAAGTGGTCGTGTGCGTGAACGGCGTTTTTGGAACCCGAATGGCTGACATCGTCAATCGAATCGGAGGCAAGCTGATCCGTGTCGAAGCGGAGTGGGGGAGGGCTATTGATCCGGAAGCGGTGCGCAAGGCCGTCAACGGGAAAAATCCGAAAGTGATTGCCGTTGTCCATGCAGAGACTTCTACAGGGGCATGCACAAAACTTGAGGATATTGCGGGGATTGCACGGGAGTCTGGATCCCTCTTCCTCGTGGACACGGTGACATCCCTCGGCGGGATTGAGGTGGCTGTGGACAAGACAGGCATTGATGCGGTCTTCAGCGGAACCCAGAAGTGCCTCTCCTGTCCCCCCGGCCTTTCTCCGATCTCCTTCAGCGACGCAGCTCTGAAGGTTCTCAAAGGCCGCAAAACCCCTGTGGTGAGCTGGTACCTGGATATGGGGATGGTGGGCAGCTACTGGGGGGCTGAAAGAAAGTACCACCACACCGCACCCGTGAACATGATCTACGCTCTTCGTGAGGCTCTGCGCATCATTGCAGAGGAAGGGCTGGAGGCTCGCTTTAGCCGCCACAGGCTCAACCACAAGGCTCTTGTCGCAGGCATCGAAGCCATGGGACTTTCCATGCAGGTGCCTGGGCCGGAACGCCTCACGACGCTCAATGCGATACGCATCCCTGAGGGAGCAGATGATGTAAAAGTCCGCAGGGCCTTGTTGAATGAATTCGGGATTGAGATTGGGGGAGGGCTCGGCAGCCTGGCAGGCAGAATTTGGCGCGTGGGATTGATGGGACATTCTTCGCGCAAGAAGAATGTGCTCCTCTTTCTCGCTGCTCTCGAAACGATTCTCAAGAGCCAGGGGATGAAAGTGAAGCCGGGAGGCGTTGAGGCGGCAGCCGCCGTTTATCCGAAAGTTTAGTCATGTACAAAACCGTCCTGCTTGGCGGGACGGTTTTGTTGAGCTTTGCTCGCTTGATCGACACAAGTGAAAAGCTTTAACCTAATAATTTGCTGAAGAAGTTCCTGCTTACAGGCTGCTCAAAAACGTCTAGATCCAAGGCTCCCGAAATCCTGAGGAGCGAGGCGTACTTGCCAGTACGTCGCAGCGACGAGGGATGAGGGAAACGCCGGAGATGGGCGTTTTTCAGCAGCCTGCTAAAGGATGTTCGGATGAACAAGGAAGAACTCATCGATAGACTGAGATCGATTGTCGGCAAAGAATATGTTCTTACATCCGACATGGATCTCCTTCTCTACGGGTACGATGCCTCTTTGATCAGAGGGAGAGCGGACGTGGTGGTTTTGCCGGACTCGACGGACGAGGTTTCCAGAATCATGGCGCTCGCCCACCGGGAGAGAATTCCGGTGATTGCCCGGGGCTCCGGAACAAACCTCAGCGGAGGCACCATCCCGGTCCGGGGAGGCATCGTGATCCATTTCGGGCGGATGAACCGCATCCTTGAGATCGATATTCCCAATCGCACGGTCACCGTCGAGCCGGGTGTTGTCACGCTGGACCTCCAGAATCTCCTCCTCAGCCTGGGCTTTGTGTATGCGCCGGACCCGGCCAGCCAGAAGGTGTCCACCCTGGGCGGCAATTTCGGTGAGAACTCAGGCGGCCCTCACTGCCTGAAATATGGGGTGACAACCAACCACGTCTTGGGCGCTGAAGTGGTGCTGCACGACGGAACGGTCATCCGGACAGGGGGGAAGTCCCAGGACATTCCAGGTTACGATCTTACGGGAGTGCTCGTGGGGAGTGAAGGGACCCTCGGAGTGGCGGCCAAGATAATTCTCAGGATCATACGCGCTCCGGAAGCCGTAAAGACGATGCTCGCGATTTACGACACCATAGAGGACGCCGGAAACACCGTTTCTGCGATTATTGCTGAAGGGATTGTGCCGGCTACTCTGGAGATGATGGATCAGGTGATCATGAGGGCGGTCGAGGAATCCGTGCATGCCGGATATCCTCTGGATGCAGCCGCTGTGCTCATCATCGAACTCGACGGCATGGCTGACGGGATGGAGCGACAGGCCCAGAATATCATGGAGATTTGCAGAAGGCATCACGTGCGCGAAATCGCCATGGCCAAGGACAATGCCGAGAGAATGAAGCTCTGGACAGGAAGGAAGGGAGCTTTCGGCGCTGTTACGCGACTGAAGCCCAGTTATATGGTGTGCGACGGAACCGTGCCGCGAACCAAGCTCCCCGAGGTTTTGAGCAAAGTCATCGAAAGCGGCAAGAAATATGGACTACTCATCGGCAACGTGTTCCATGCAGGCGACGGCAACCTTCACCCTCTCATCCTTTTCGATGAAAGAAACGAAGATGAACGCCGCAGGGTTGAGAAAGCGACATCTGAGATTCTGAAAATCTGCGCTGACGCGGGAGGGACGATCAGCGGGGAGCATGGGATCGGCGTTGAAAAGCTGCAAGAGATGTCCTTTGTTTTCTCTGAAAACGACCTGAACGTGCTGAGGGAGGTGAAGAAGGCATTTGACCCTGAGGGCATTTTGAACCCCGGCAAAGTCTTGCCTCCGGCAGTCTAAACAGGGATTGTAGTGCATGAGAGGATCTGAGGATGACGGATAAGGCAATGGTCCGGGCTTTCGAGGACCTGATCGGGCCGCAAAATGTGAACAGTGACGAGCCAGCGCTTCGGCGATACGCTGTAGACGGGAAGACGCCGGCTGCGGTCGTTTTCCCGGCATCCTTGGATGAAATGTCTGAGGTGGTTCGGCTTGCGGGGAAAAGAGGCTTTTCCATTGTGCCCCGGGGGGGTGGGTCTAAGATCCAGACCGGGTACCCGCCCTCCCGTCTTGATCTGGTGGTCTGCACGGAACGGCTGAACAGAATCATCGACATGGACACAGCCAACCTGACTGTCACTGTCCAGGCGGGTGTCAGGATCAGGGAGGTGCAGGCCTCCTTGGCCGGTGAGGAGAATCGCTGCTACATCCCTTATGAGACACCCGTCAGCCTTTCGGATGAACTCCTCTGCTCCGGGCGCACCCACAAAGGCTGCTTCATTCCCCTTTCCCCTCCTTACAGCAAGAAGGCAACCTTGGGGGGGATTCTTGCCTCCAATTCCACAGGTCCCACACGACTTCTCTATGGCACGCCGAGGGACCTGGTGACCGGCATCCGTTACGTAGCCGCGGACGGGCAGATCATCGGCATGGGCGGGAAAACGGTAAAGAACGTTTCAGGTTATGATTTGTGCAAGCTCATGGTTGGATCACGAGGAAGTTTGGGCATTCTGTGCGACATGACCCTGAGGTTGCTTCCTTTGCCCGAGCAACAGCGGACCCTGGTTTTCCGTTTTCCAAACCTGAAAGAAGCCTGCCGCCTTGTCGACCGAATCTTCGAGACCCCTCTGCTGCCTGCTGCTGTTGAGCTTCTGGACAGAGGGGCGTATGACCTCCTTCCCCTGAAGAAGACCGGATTGAGCGAAAGAGGATCGTTCGGGGTCGCGGTCGGTCTCGAAGGGGTGGAAGAAGCCGAGGACCGCATGGGTTCAGAGATCAAGAAAATGGCGATGGAAGGTGGCGGCGCGAGCAGTGCGGATTTCAGGGGGGATGAGCATCGTGATTTCTGGGATTCCTACAGCAACATCAGCGGAGAAGTGTTTGAAAGATACCCTGAACTCATCTCCGTGAAGCTGAGTTATCCCATATCCGAATACCGCGATATGATCGAATATGTCGAATCAGCCACACCTTGTGATCACGCCGTCTTCTCGCATGCGGGGAGCGGGGTCACGTCAATCCATTGTCTTCCCCCTGCCACTTCCGGGAAGACGGTCTCGGCTTTCCTAAATAACCTTCTTGAGAGGTGCAGTTCCGTCGGGGGCAACATGGTCGTCGAGAGGGTGAAACCGGAGTTAAAAAGCGAACTGCCGGTATGGGGAGCAGGGCGCGATGACATCAGAGTCATGAAGTGGCTCAAGGAAAGGCTGGACCCGGATCGGATCTTTTCGCCCGGGCGGTTTGTCAGCAGGATCTGAGCACTGGGAAGGATAGTCCTCATGAACATTGTGCAGCTGAGAAAGCTGATCTATGACGAAGTCATCAAGTGCAACCGATGTGGATTCTGTCTCCCCAACTGCCCGGTGTATTCTGTCAACAAAGTGGAGTCCTCTTCCCCAAGGGGCAGAAATGCGATCACCCGGGCTATCATCGAGGGGCGCCTTGACTGGAGTCCCGAGATAGAAAAATCCATCTTTAGCTGCCTTGGGTGCGGCGCATGTACGGCCGCCTGCTTCCCGGCCCTCAAAACAAAAGAGGTGGTCTTTAACGACCGCGAATGTCTGGTAAGTCAAGGGCTGTACCCCAAGATCGCGGACCGCGTGGCGAGGAGCCTGGATGAACGCCACAACATCACTGACGAGGACAATGAGGAGAGAGGCGAATGGCGGGAGTTGCTGAAAGGGGTTCCCGAGCATGCTTTTGAAAAGGAGAGGGCTGAGGTTGTCTACTTTGTCGGATGCGTTGCCTCCTTTTTCCCCATGGCCCAGAAGATCCCTGTCAACATGGCGCGGATCATGGACAGGAGCGGGATGGATTTCACGATCCTTGCTGGTGAGGAATGGTGCTGCGGCTATCCCTTGATCGGTGCGGGCATGAAGGAGAAGGTCAAAGCGCTGATGGAACACAACGTGGAAAAAGTCAAAGCCACGGGCGCCAAGAGGCTCGTGTTTACCTGCCCCTCCTGTTATCATACATGGAAAACGTTTTATCGGCCAGAGGAAGAGCTTCTCTCATCGAGTGAGCTTCTCGCCCGCCTGATCAAAGAGAATCAGGTTCGGCTCAAAGAGATTCGCGCGACTGTGACTTACCATGATCCCTGTGACCTGGGAAGGGTGAGCGGCGTTTTCGAACCCCCCCGGGAAGTGCTGAAAGCGATCCCTGGTTTACGCCTGGTGGAACTTCCAAACAACCGGCAGCTGGCTACATGCTGTGGCGGTGGCGGCAACCTGGAAATGGTGGACCCAGAGCTTTCCGGGAGAGTGGCGGATATGAAAATTGAGGAGATTTTGAAGACAGGCGCCGATGTGGTCGTTTCCTCGTGCCAGCAATGCCTCCGGACGATTGCGACAAGGGCGCGGCGGCGGAATATCAACCTCGCCGTAAAGGATCTTACCGATCTCGTTGCCGAGGCGATGGCATAAGCAGTGACTTAAAACATGACGGGGGAAGGATGGAAGGCCGATGATGCGTTTTCTGGATGTGACTGGCGGGAGGGCGCTGTCTTTTCACGGTTTATCTATGGGGGAAACCCCTGGCCCCGAGCGAAGGCGAGGGGAACAGCGGGAGGGGGCAGAACTCCCCCGTAGATAA
>JAHECH010000162.1 GCA_024641835.1 Deltaproteobacteria bacterium | reverse complement strand
CAGTGAAATCTCCGGCATGCAAGATGATATCCACATCCCTCAGGTAATGGTCGTAAATGACTTTGAATTCTCGCCCAATTCGGTGGAGATGCGTATCTGACAGGACCCCAATTCTCACGATCTCAGAGACGGCTGCCCCCTTCTGAGTTTCACGTTGGGCGGGAGTATAGCAAGGTGAAAAAAAATAGACAAGCCATAATGTAGGGATTGACTGAAAAGCCCTAATTTTGTATTCAAAAACAGGAAAATAACCAAGACCGTGATTAGAACATGCCTTCATCAGCAAAGGCTGTGTTGGGCCGAAAGGTACCACTCATTGCATCACATGCGATAGGGAGGCGCAAAGGGATCTTTCTATGCCTATCTACGAGTTCTATTGCAAGAAATGCCATATGATTTTCAGTTTCTTCTCCGCTTCGGTGAACACGGAAAAGAGGCCACTCTGCCCCAGGTGCCAGAAAACCAAGCTCGACCGCCAAATGTCGCCTTTTGCCACGGTCCGGCACCGGGGAGAGCAGGAGGATGCGGGTATGCCTGATATGGATGAGGGCAAGGTGGCCACTGCCATGAACCTCCTCTCCCAGGAAGCAGAGCATCTGGACGAGAACGACCCCAGGCAGGCAGCCAACCTCGTGCGCAAGCTGAGTGACATGACCGGCATGAACCTGGGTCACGGAATGGAGGAGGCCCTGAAGAGAATGGAGGCGGGAGAAGACCCTGAGCAGATCGAACAAGAGATGGGAGATCTCCTGGGGGAGGAAGAGCCCTTTAGCTTTGGGGAAAAATCGGCAGCGCGAGGCATCAAAAGACGACCGCCGGCAAGGGATGAAACGCTGTATGAACTATAGGCGGTACACGGCACAAGGCTCACGGTGCACGGAACGACATTCTCCTTTGTTTTTCGGCGCGCCGTGTACCTTGTGCCGTGTACCTTACGCCGTGCACCTTTTGTTTCCATTGCCTCCGCTCTGATCAGCCTTGGAGGTTCTTCTGCGGGGATTCACGTAGCAACAAGTTCAATGTCCCCCCAGCTCGCCATTTTTTCTCCCACAATGACAAGCGCCCCGGTGACCCCCGTCATCTTTCCTGCCCACTCGCCGATACGATCCACATCCTTTTTGTTCTGAATCCTGTTTCCCATGGCTGTTGCCGCAGCGTCCGCCAGGGTCGCAGAGGGCGACAGGATACACGCCACGTCAGCCACCCCCATGCTGTATGAGTGACCCACTGTTGCTGAGGAGGAACAAATCCCGAGGGGCATCTGCCGCGGTGAAACCATCAAGCCCAGTTTTTCACTCAACGGGGACATCCCGGCGAATATGGAAACCGTGACGGCCCGATTGGCCTTCAGGAAGATATCTCCCCCGTTTTCAACGATGACCTCCCTGGTCCACTGAAGAAGTCCCAGCCCCACGTACTGCGCTATGGCACCGGCAACAGAGGCCATGGGACCCACCCCTAAGTGCTTCGTACATTCAATCATCTCTTTTACCAGGGGTGGGGCAAGGGGATCATCAGGGTAAGGATTCAGGGTGGTCAGGAAATCGGGATGTGTGTGGATGTAGCTCTCGATCTGGTGCCTGCAAGAAAAAATCAGGTCTCTCGTCTCCTTTTCGAGCTTTTTGTCGGCCCTCACCTGGAGATCCGTTTCTTTCACGGCCACCTCAAAGGTGACGAGACCGCCGGACCGCACCCTTTTGCGATAGAGCCTTTCCGTGTATTCTTTCAATCCCTGCGCCCCCACCCCTTGTAGGCATAAGCGCTAACTTAACCGCCCGATGACACCTTTTCTTACGTTCCAAGCCTCCCGGGCTGGCCCGCCTGAGGCGGGCTGGTCTTTTCAACGGCTTATCTACGGGGGAGTTCTGCCCCCTCCCACTGTTCCCCTCGACTTCGCTCGGGGCCAGGGGTTTCCCCCATAGATAAACCGTGAAAAGACAGCGCCCTCCCGCCAGCCCTGTTGAATTTCCCGAAGGGAACCCTATTCAACAGGGCCAGTCACATCCAGAAAAGGCATCATCGCCCTTCCATCCTTCCCCCGCCAGCTTTAAGTTAACGCTTATGCTCCTTGTATAGGAGCAAGCTCCCGCTTGCGACCCATCGCGGCAGGGAGGCCGCTCCTACATGCGGTTTTCTTTTTGCGCAAACAGGGCTGCCCCAAAGGCGCCGACGATCTGAGGCTCGTGGTATACATGGATGGGCTTTCCCAGCTTGTCTTCCATGAATGCCACAACCCCTTTGTTCTTGGCCACACCGCCCGTCATGGTCACTTCTCCATACACCCCGACGGTCTGCACCATGCTCCAGATGCGGCTTACAATAGCCCGATGAAGCCCTCTGATGATTTCTTCTTTGGGGTGGTTCTTGGCCACCAGAGAAACCACCTCGCTTTCAGCAAACACGGTGCAGACGCTGCTGATGCGCGCTTCCCCTCCCCCCCGGAGAGAAAGATCGCCCATCTCCTCCAGGCTGACCCGGAGCTTTGCTGCCATCACTTCCAGAAAACGCCCGGTGCCGGCAGCGCACTTGTCGTTCATGGTGAAATCAAGCACCTTGCCTTCGGGCCCAACCCGGATCACCTTGGAATCCTGGCCCCCGATGTCGATCACCATCCCCGTATCTGGAAAAAGCTTGGACGCTCCCAGGCTGTGACATGATATCTCCGTCAACTTCCTGTCCGCAAAGGGCACGGAGACACGGCCGTAACCTGTAGCCACAATACCCTTGACTTGTCCCCTGCCTAGACCCGCCGCAGTCAGAGCTTTTCCAAAGCCCTCTTCCGCTGCATCCGTGCTGTTCGCTCCTGTAGAGATGATGCTGTACCCGAGGATCTCGTCTCTCTCATCCAGAATCACCACATCGGTGGATAGAGAACCCACATCAATACCGGCAAAATAGTTCATGGCCACTTATGATTGATCATTTGACATTTATCATTGAGCATTGGGACCTTGTCCCTTGCACCGTGCACCCTGAACCATTCATTGTTCTGCCCTGGTTCCGCACCAGTAAAATTTCCATTGCCACCCACTACTGCGCACTAATTCCCCATTGTTTCAAAAAAGGCTTCGAGCCTTGTCATCGCCTGTTCTTCGGAATAGGCCCTTGAGTCCGTGATGTCCGCGTCAATGATGACCGAAGGCACACCAAGGCGCTCCATGAGAAGCCTCTTGAGGTCGTATTGTCCCACAGAATAGGGTTTACAGCTTCTCGCTGAGTGGATCACAAGGCCGTCCACCTGGAATTCTTTGATGAGCCTCTCCATAAGGTGGAGTCTATGGTTCAGGTTGTTGTTGAGGATGACGAGGCTGTAGGTCTTTGCCATGGACTCAAAGGGATTCCCCTCGTCCAGGTTCGGTGTCGTTTCCGCCCATGCATTGGTGTAAGTGGCTGTGACGAAATTCATGCCGCGCTCAGCAAAAAGTTTGCCGTAATCCCTCAGCTTGTACCATATGGCTATGTTATCCCACATGAGTCTCTTTCGCTCATGGACAACAGCGCCGACTCCTTTTTCCGCTCGTTCCTTCAGTTCACGCAGAAGGATCCGGTAGTATTCCAAGGCGACCGGCAGACCGCGGAGAGAAACCACAGGAGCGAGATGGACAAAGGCATCGAATATCGTCATTGGCGCAGGCCGCGCTTTCAGGGTGGCGAGCACTTCACCCCAGGCCAGCGATGTGTCCCTGGCTGTGCGGATCGCTTCCTGAAACTTCGCTTCCCTGAACGGCCTCCTGGAGATGCGTTCCAGTACCGGTATGATTTCCTCAAACTGGTTGACCATGTAAGCAATGTCGCCTGCCTTGATCTCCCGGAAATTATAAGGAGTATCAAAAAGGATCAAAGGGATTTTCCAATGATGGGAGAGCGCCTTGTACCAGTAAACCACGGTCTGGCAGATGTTGTTGGAAGCAAAAAGAAGGTCGGGTTTGGGAAGTTTCCCAACAGGCGTCTTTCCTGAAAAGCAGACGCCCAGATCCACGCGGGCATAAGAGCAAAGATCCTGGTGATACCCGCGCTCCTCAGCCAGGGCGCAGAGTTCGGGTGCGACCTTCTGTGCCCCGCACAGAGCCCCGTGGTTTTCCGGATAGACGGTGTAGAAATCAAAGGGCCTCAACAGTTCCACGGGAGCGCCGCTCGCCACCCAGGCGACAGGCTTTGCGCCCTCGGTGTATCGAGAAAGGAAGTAGTGACGGGTCATGATCTCTTTCAGTCTTGGCGCGCTCTTGAGCGGCGGACCGAAAAAGGGGTTGGCTTTCTTGGGTCCCCTTCTCTTTCCAAAATTGGATAGCCCCATGAGAACAGGAGCACCAAGATCCTTCATGAAAACATATTCCGCGTTCTTGAGAAAAGACATGCTTCAACCACCGCCGAACTAACGTATGAAAATAAATTCGAAACCCGAATCTCGAAATCCAAAACAAATTCAAAATTCGAATTTCTTAGAGCGCGAGATATCGCAGGCGCCTGAAAAGGCCCCTCCTGGCAGGCTGCTCAAAACCGCCCAGATACAAGGCGCCTGAAATCCCGAGGAGTGAGGCGTACATGCAAGTACGCCGCAACGACGAGGGATGAGGGCAACGCCGTAGATGGGCGTTTTTCAGCAGCCTGCTATCCGATCATTTCTACAAATGCTTCTACCCTCGTCCTCATCTGGCCGCTCAGGCCCTGGTTCAACTCTGTGTCAAGGACCAAGGTGGCCACTCCTTCGTTTTTCAGCTCTTTCACTACCTGCGGGACATCGAAGAGCTCAGGCTCGCAGTATTTCACCATATAAAAGATCATGCCTCTGGCTCCACTTTTCCGGATCTTGCTCTTGAGGTATCTGATCCGTTCTTCCAAGGGGGAATCTTTGGTGGTACAGGGAGCCATAGCGAAATAGGTTTCCATGAGAGCTTCAAAAGGATCTTCCTTCTCACTCGGCGTCACGAGAAGCCTTCGGCTGCAGGAGAGAAAATCATCATCTGCCACCCTCACGGCCAGTTCGTCCAGAAGAGTCAAAATCTCCGGGGGGTTCGGCAGCACGCCGCTCAGGATCAACCGAGGTCCTGCCCTTGACTCTCCTCTGGAACTCTCCAGGAACTCATGGAGCAGGGGAAGAAAATCATCGGGATGAAGGTATTCCCCCTGGCGAATGACCTGATAGAATTCCTGGTTCGAAACCAGAAGCTTCCCATCCCGTCTCAAGCGGTAGAGTTCTCCGAGACAGGCTGCGATTTTTTGACCCTGCTCCACTCTCCTCTTCAACTCTTTAAGGTCCATGGGGCCTAACTGGCCCTCCAGATTCGCAGTGAGATCCTTGAGTTGCTGCAAATAAAAGAGACGGGAGGACGGCCGGTAAGGAGCCTTGGGGTGATAGAAGAAATAGCATGGCTTGCTGAGGCCGAGGTAGTCATTCACGATCGAAGCGAGGTTCTGGATAGAATCACAGGTGTGGGGAAACAGGAAGCCATCCATCCTATTGCCATGACCCTGAAGAATGAGCTCCAGCCCGAGCCTGACGACAGAGCATATGTACGGCTGAAGGTGTGCGTTTGCATGGATCACCTCCAGGGGTGGGTCCCAGATTTCCACAGGCAGGGCATTCATGGCCCAGAGAATCTCCCTCGGATACTGGGCCGGGAATACACCAAACAGATGACGACCGTGTGTCTCCTTTTGCTGACGCAGATATTCCTTGCGCGGGCGAGGTATAAAGCGAGTCATGAAGTTCAGCCCAAGTATTCGAGATTGGGGAGAAACCGGAAAACCATGTATCCCCTGCAGAACGGTCTAAGGTACAGGGTTCAAGGTGCAAAGTTCAACGTTCATGGCTAAAACAGCGATCCGCAGGTTCTTCTGGACCACTCTATACGTTTGCCTTTTCGAAATCAACACCATGGCGACACAAAGACAAATGGGTGTGCATTTTCGATTGGACATGTAGCTGATTTCCCAGTATAATTCTGAGTATCTGCGAGGAGGTCTTTTCCATGCCCGCCAAACCCACCTATGAGGAATTAGCGAGAAAAGTCAAAGCCCTGGAAGCAAAACTGGCCAGGATGAACAAGGTGAGGGAGGCGCTCAGAGAAAGCGAAGGAAAATACCGTCAGCTCTTGAACCATGCCCCTTCCGGTATGTACGAAATTGATTTCCTCAAGCGGCGCTTCGTGAATGTCAACGATGTGATCTGTGAATACACCGGCTATACCAGGGAAGAGTTCCTCGCCCTGAGCCCTTTTGACATTCTCACTGAGGAAAGCAGTAAGCTTTTTGGTGAGAGACTTTCTAAGCTCTTTGCGGGTGAAAAGATTCCGGAGGTGGTGGAATTCAAGATCCGTGCTAAGGATAGCCGGGCGTTGTGGGTGAGGATGCACACGAGGGTCCTCTATGAAAACGGCGTGCCCAAAGGCGCCACCGTCATTGTCCATGATATCTCGGACCTGAAGTCGGCAGAGGAGGCGCTCCACGAGAGCGAAGAAAGGTACAAGAACGTTCTTGAAACCATTGACGAAGGCTATTACGAGGTTGATCTTTCCGGCAATTTCACCTTTTTTAATGATTCCGTGTGCAAGCTCCTGGGTTACACCCGTGAGGAACTGATGGGGATGAACGACCGGAGATACACGGAGGAGAAAAACGCGAAAGATCTGTATCGGGCCTTCAACAGCGTATACAGAACAGGGAAGCCTTTCACCGGTTTTGAGTGGGAGATTATCAGAAAGGATGGAGAGAGGAGAATGGTTGAAGCCTCTGTGTACCCACTCACGGACTCGGAAGGAAAGGTCACAGGGTTTCGCGGGATTGCCCGAGACATTACGGACCGAAAGAGAATGGAGGAAGAGCTTTTCAGGAGCCAAAAGCTTGAGTCCATCGGGAAACTTGCGGGCGGCATTGCCCACGACTTCAACAATCTTCTCATGGGTATTCAGGGCAATACGTCTCTCATGCTTTTTGATATCCAGCCAGGCCATCCCCACTATGAGAGGCTCAAGAGCATCGAACAGCATGTCCAGAGTGGGGCCAACCTCACCAAACACCTCCTAGGTTTTGCAAGGGGCGGGAAATATCACGTCAAGCCGATCAATCCTAATGAGGTCCTGGAGAGAACCTCCAGCATGTTCGGCCGCACCAAAAAAGAGATTCGAATCCACCACAAACTCCAGGAGGACGTCTGGCGCGTTGAGGCTGATCAGGGACAGGTTGAGCAGGTCTTGCTCAACCTCTATGTGAATGCCTGGCAAGCCATGCCTGGGGGAGGGGATGTCTACATCGAAACCGACAATGTGACCCTTGGAGAGAACTCGTTGAGACCTTACAACATGAGACCGGGGAGATATGTGAAGATCTCCGTGAGGGATAACGGTGTAGGCATGGATGAGGCGACGAGGAAAAGGATATTCGAACCTTTCTTTACGACCAAAGAAAGGGGAAGAGGGACGGGCATGGGCCTCGCCTCTGCCTATGGAATCATCAAGAACCACGGGGGAGCGATTGACGCCGTCAGCGAGCCGGGCAAGGGAAGCACGTTCTACATTTACCTCCCTGCTACAGCAAAAGACCTGCCCGAGGAGGCGATCCCGTCAGAAGAGATCTTGAAAGGGGAAGAGACAATCCTCTTCGTGGATGATGAGGAGATGATTCTTGATGTCAGCAGGAGAATGCTGGAGAGGATGGGATATGAGGTCCTTACTGCTCAAGGCGGCAAAGAGGCTCTGGAGCTGATCGAGAGAGCAAGCAGGGACGGGCACTCCGGTGTGCCCCGTCCCCACCTGGTCATCCTGGATCTGATCATGCCGGGGATGAGCGGGAGCGAGACTTTCGCCAGGCTACGAGAAGTGTCCTCTGATATCAAAATCCTCCTTTCCAGCGGTTACAGCCTGAGCGCTGAGGCGAGGAAGCTCATGAAGCAGGGTTGTGACGGCTTTATCCAGAAACCTTTCAACATGAAAGCCCTTTCCACAAAAATCAGGGAGATCCTAGAGGAAGGCAGAGAGGAGCGCGTCCTTCAGCCCTGATGCCCTCACCGTGCGCCGTGCCACAGCATCTCTGAAAACATCCGCATTGCCCCAT
>JAHECH010000161.1 GCA_024641835.1 Deltaproteobacteria bacterium | reverse complement strand
CCTGACTTTCATGCTGTGGTGCCTCCAGCCGCTGATTCCACAAGCCGACGCCCACTTGAGGTAGACAGTTTCTGCGGAATGTGATTAAATTAACCGTGGAAAAAATGTATGTTAGGATTCATTCCCTGTCAATTTAAAAGAATCCCTGATCCAGAGATGATGGGCTCCATGCGCCGCTTAGTCCCAAAGGGCTGCACCATTGCCCATCATCTGTCTTTTAGCCTTATATGTCTCCTGAGCACCCTTGTTTCTCCCGTCCATTCCGGCGCTCAATCACCGTTCCAGGCCGTGCCGGGCCTCATCGATATCAGAACGTCCTTCAGCGACTCTCCACACGCCATGGAGGACATCGTCATGCTCGCTCGCTCCAGAGGCTTTAGAGTCGTTTTCTTCAACGACCATGATCGCATCGCTCTTTCATACGGCGTTTTCCCCTTCAGGAGGCTACTCGCCTACCGGAAGGAATTTCCCTCCATCCTGTCCAACGGGCCGGAAACATACCTGGATGAAATCAACAGGCTGGCCAGGAAATACCGGGATATGATCCTGATCCCAGGATGCATTACTTCACCCTTCTACTACTGGACCGGCTCGTGGTTTAAGGGAGACCTCACTGTTCATCAATACGACCGCAGGCTTCTTATCGTCAATCTTAATCAACCACAAGATTATACGCAAACCCCGATCATAGGAAACGGCCTCTCCCTGAGATATACTCGCCGATTGATTCCTGGACTTCTCCTTTTCGTGATTCCCCTTTTTATAGGGCTGATTCTCTTGAGATGGAAAGGGATCTCCCGTATCAGCGGTCTTTTCATCGTCTTTATCTCCATCCTCGCCATCATTGACTACAATCCCTTCAGGAGTTCCATGTTCAGCCCTTATGACGGCGATCAGGGAATCGCGCCCTACCAAGAAGTCATCGATTATGCCAAAGAGCGAGGAGGTCTCTGCTTCTGGAATTATCCTGAGCAGTTATCCGGTGTAAGGAAGTACGGGTCTATCTTTGTCAACACGCCGCCCTACCCTGAGGTGCTCCACCAATCCATTCATTATACCGGGTTTTCTGCTATTTACGGGGACAGGATCACCCTGACCGAGCCGGGAAATGAATGGGACAGAACCTTGAATGAATATTGCCAGGGCTCACGCCAAAATCCACCATGGGGAATTTCAACCGCTGACTTCCACGAGGATGGCCGGCTGGGGCTGAGGCTCGGCGCTTTTCCCACGACGTTTCTTGTTAAGGACTTTTCGAAGAACGCTGTCCTCGATGCCATGGCCAAAGGTCGGATGTTCTGTTCCAGAGGAGATGGCCAGGTATGGCCAAGGTTTGATTACTTCATTGTTCAGGGTAGCAGCGAACAAAAGGCTTTCATGGGACAAACCCTCACCACAACCCATCCCCCAGTGATCAGGTTCAGGGTATCCATGAATTCGGATAAGCCGCAACGAATGTCGCTTCTTCTTATCCGGGGAGGCAAGCTGCTTAAGACATTTGACATGGAGCTGCCCATGGAGGTGGAATACGCTGACCAGGAGGCGCCGCCTGGTGAAATGACATTTTATCGCCTCATGAACAGGAAGAAGAGTCTCATCTCGAATCCCATTTTTGTGCTATACAGTCCGTAAGGAAGAAACGGGACACCATGAATTCCAAGGGATGTGAAGAATCACTGCGACGAACAACGGACAACCTGTAACGGACACTTCATGTGCGGCATATGCGGAAAAGTTGATTTTCATAGTCATCGCGTCAGCGAAGCTCTCTTGAAAAAGATGTGCCAGTCCTTCGCATATCGGGGGCCTGATGATGAAGGCATTCTTGTTTCTCCGCCGGTCGGGCTGGGACATCGCAGGCTCAGCATCATCGATCTCTCCCCGGCCGGGCATGAGCCCATGAGCAACGAGGATGCCACGATTTGGATGGTCTTCAACGGCGAGATTTACAACTTCAAGGGCCTGATCGCGCGAGTGCAAGAAAAGGGACACATTCTCAAAAGCGATACGGACTGTGAGAGCATCCTCCACCTGTATGAGGACGAAGGCTTTGCATGCTTGAGACACCTGAACGGCATGTTTGCTTTTGGGATCTGGGATGGCCCGCGACAGAGACTGTGGCTTGTGAGAGACCGGCTGGGAGTCAAACCTCTTCACTACTACTGGGATGGGAAACGGCTCGTTTTTGGGTCAGAGATCAAGGCCATCCTGGCTGACCCGGACATCCCGCGGGAAATCGACCCCGAGGCTCTTGAGCTTTACCTTACCCTTAATTACATCCCTGCACCCTATACCATTTACAGGAACATGTGGAAGCTTCTTCCCGGTCATTATCTTGTCCTCCAAAAAGGCGGATTGTCCACGGTTGGTTATTGGGATGTCCCTCTCATGGATGAATCTGCACAGCGAAAATCCGCGGGTGAGGCTGGCTCCTTGCGTCAAAGCATGGAGCGTCTGAAGGACCTCCTCGAAGCTTCTGTAAAGCGGCGCCTGATCGCTGATGTTCCCTTGGGCGCATTCCTCAGCGGCGGCATTGACTCGAGTATCATCGTGGGCCTCATGGCCAGAAATTCGAGGCAGCCGGTGAAGACCTTTTCCATCGGCTACCACGATCTCCCTGCTTTTGATGAGACCCGTTATGCCAGGGAAGTAGCTCAATTGAATCAGACAGATCACCATGAGTTCAAGCTCGGTTACACAGACATCCTGGAAGCCTTCCCGAAAGTCCTTGAGAACCTTGACGAACCCTTTGCTGACTCTTCCGCTGTCCCGACCTACATCGTCTCCAGAGAGACAAGAAACCATGTCACCGTAGCTCTCTCCGGCGATGGAGGGGATGAACTGTTTGCAGGGTACCGGATGTACCGAGGAGAATTCTGGTCACGATACTACGCAAAGATTCCAGAGTTTCTGAGAGAAAGCGTCATCGCACCGCTGATTCAAGCCCTCCCTGATGCGCGAGATAAACCAAGCCTCGATAGAGTCAGAATGGTCAAGAAATTTGTGAGAGGCATGAGTCTCCGGTTCCCCGAGCGCTTTTGCGCGTGGCGGGAGATTTTTCCATTTTCCGTCCGCCAGAAGCTTTTGAAGAACCATCCGGGCAAAAATTTCTACCTGGAGTTGGTTCGTACCCGGGTGCTCGCCGAAGAACACGCCTTCAGAAGCGATCCTGTCAACCTTATGCTTTACCTGGACGTGAAAGGCCTGCTTCCAGGCGACATGCTGAACAAGGTTGACCGCATGAGCATGGTCAATTCACTGGAGGTGCGAGTCCCCTTTCTGGACCATACTGTGGTGGAGTATGTGTTCACCCTCAGGGGTGAGACCAAGCTGAAAGCCAGGGGAGGGAAGGCTATCCTGCTTGAAACTTTCAGGGACATCCTTCCTCAGAGCCTTCACAGGAGGCCTAAATGGGGATTTGAAATGCCTGTCGGCGCGTGGCTCAGGAGAGAATTGAGATTTCTTGTGGACGAGTATTTGCAAAAAGGCGCTATTCAAAAACAGGGCATTTTTGATTATGATGTGATTCATGGTTTGATCAATGACCATATGAGCGGCCGTCAGGATACGTCCTGGCATCTGTGGAATCTCATCGTGTTCCAGTACTGGTACAACAGCCACATGGGCTGAAGGTGGAGGGCACCCGGTAAAGTCAGGGAGCAGGGTTCAAGAGAAGCTAGACAACAAGCAGCGTGCTGACCGCATACAACGGACTTTGAGGAACGAACATGAAATGTGTGAAGTGTGGCGATTCCATTGAGGAAGGAGAGGAGCGGGAATTCCATGGCCAGGCGCTTTGTGAGGATTGCTATATGGATGCCCTGTCTCCCCCTCGCACTTGCGACCCTTGGGCGGTACACACGGCGAGATCTCTTCTGAAGGAAGAGGGAATGAAACCGGTTTTCACCCCGATCCAGGCGAAGATCCTCCAGCTTCTCAAGGAGACCGGCGGCATGGAAACAAAGGCGCTCTCAGAAAGGCTTCAAATGAAACCCTCGGACTTAGAGCGGGAAATCGCAGCCCTTCGACACATGGAGAAGATCAGGGGTGAACTGCGAGAAGGGAAGAAGGTCGTCTGTTTGTGGTGAGCGAGATATGACATTTGGGGATGGTGTGATTTGGCCAACAGATCATTGAGATCCGGCTCTGTTATCGTTCTGGCGGCCTCTCTGTTGCTGTTCTCAGGATGTGGCTTGAGTTACCTGTTCCATGCGGTAGCAGGGGAGTATCAGTTGCTCAATGGCGCTGTTCCCGTTGGAGAGGCTATGAAAAACCCCTCTCTCAGCCAAAGCGAGAGAGCCCACCTTGCTCTTGTCGGAAGAATCAAGGAATTCGGCGTGACCGAGCTTGGATTGAAGAAGACCTCCAGTTACCAAACCGTGAACCTGGAGCCCCATCAACCCACCATCTATGTCGTCTGTGCTTGCCCGAAGGATCGCCTCCATCCTGTAACCTGGTGGTTTCCCGTAGTGGGCAACATGCCCTACCTAGGGTTCTTTGACCTGGAAAGCGCACGGCTGGAAAAACAGAAGCTTGTTGAAAAGGACCTGGATGCCTTCATTGGGGTGGCTGATGCCTACAGCACTCTCGGATGGTTCAAGGACCCCCTGACCCGAAACCTCATCGAGGCTTCCACACTGGATTTCGTAGAAACGATTCTTCATGAAATGACCCATGCGACCCTTTATGTGAAGGGGCAGGGAGAGTTTAATGAAGGCCTTGCCGTGCTGGTGGCTAAGGAAGGAGCACTTCTGTTCATGGAGAAGACCTTTGGTCCTTCTGATCCACTCACCGAGCAAGCGCGAAAATCCATTCACGATGAGCGTCTCTTCTCGTCTTTCCTGGCTTCCTTGGTAGACGAGCTGAATCACGTTTACCAGTCGCCTCTGAGTTATCAGGAGAAACTGGCGGAACGGGAAAAGGTTTTTGCCTCTTCTCTAGAGCGGTTCAAGCTGATCGAGAGCCAGTTTCAGACCGAGCGGTTTGCGCCCTTCGAGCATGCCCCGATGAACAACGCTTTTCTGATCTCTGTTATGATCTATCATCGTCCTTACCTCCTTTTTGAGCAAGCATTGCATCGTTGTGGCAATTCGATCAAAGACATGCTTCAGTGGCTCAAAAACATGGCTCAGGAGGACGGGAACATGCTTGTCATGATGAAAGAAAGGCTGGAGCGGACCTGATTTCCCATTGATCTCCCGTCCATGGCAACAAAAAGAAAAATCCTTCTCATCGCACTCATTGTCGGCGCTCTCTTATCCGCATCCCTCCTGAGCGTCCCACTTTTCTACTATTATCAGCCCGCTAAAACAAAGTCCCTCTTGGAACAATCCATTTCCAGAATCACCGGAGCTGTCTGCACCATCAGAGAGCTTTCCTACTCTGTTAGACCTCTGAACATCAGAGCACAAGGGATTTCCATTCTGGACCATGTTCGGGGTTTTGACATGGAGATCCCAGAGTTCCTTGCGAGCATGTCCTTGAAGGGCCCTTTCGGCCGGAAGACTCTGACTTTCACCACTTTTACCTTACACGACTTTTCCTTCACAGCGCGTCATGAAACGGGTATCGACCAAATTGAGGAACCCGAGGGAAATCCCTCTCTCTTTGCCAGGTTCCTCAAGGCACTTGCATCTGCTTTTCTTTTCAGGGAAGTGAAGTTTCAGACCATGCATGTGAGTGACGGGTATGTCTCCCTGGAGCTGGACGGCACCAGAATCACCCTCACCGACGTTAGTGCCTCTGTGACCCCTGAGCATCTCTTGGAAATCGCCTGCAACGGCAAGGTGGAAATTCCCTCTGAGGAGACCGTGGCTGTGAGCCGACAGGTCCGGTTCTCATCGGATCAGGTTGTATCCCTTACTCAGCCGGAGATGAAAGGTTCCCTGACGATTCAGGGCGTCTCTTTCAGCAATCCTCTGGTCCTTGCTGATGACGTTTTTATTCAGTCGGGAATTGTCTATTCTCATGAGAAGAAAACTTTGATCTTCCAGCCCATGGAAATCCGGTGTAACGGCCTTCGCACCACAAAACATGCGCGCGGAGCAGAGGTTCCTTCCAAGGCTGTCCTGATAGCTGAGGCATCTCTGGATCTGCTCAAGCACCAGGTGGAGGCCCGGCGCTTTCACTTCGTTCTGCAGGACATGCTGGAGTGCGACGGAACCATGGAGCTTAATTACGAGGACAAGAAGAATCTGAAGATCAAAGACATGGATGGCCATGGTCACCTTGCAAACCTTGTCACCCTCATGCCGGATTCTGTGAAGAAGTCCCTCACTCCCCTCAAGCTCGCCGGTCTCATCCGATGGAAAGGAGATCTGAGAGCCTATGAGAAGGAGGAGTCATGGAGGTGGTCTTGCGATGTGCAGGTTCAGCTTGACCAAGATGAATTCTCTTATGTTTCATCTGGGATCTCGTCGCAAGGCATCATGTCAGGGGAGTTCCGGGCAAAGGGAGAATTCCCGGATGTTGAATCGATCCTGAAGCTCAATGCTGAGAAACTTTCCTTTCAAAGTGACTGGATGGACTTCAAATCCGGCAGGTTGGAACTCTCCCTGAAGGGCAGAAGAGGTCTCCTGGAAATCCATGGGTTTTCCCTGAACATCCCTGAATCCAGAGGCCGGATCAGAGGAAGGGAGGTTCCAGTTAAGAATCTTGGCATAAAACTTGAGACCGGGACCGTAGATGTGGAGAAGAGAACCCTCTTCGTACCGGACATGGAAATTCAGAGTTCCTCATCAAAGAATTTGTCGATCTCCCTCCAGAGGGATGATCGTGAACTCGCTGTTTCCATAAAGGGGAACGATGTGCACCTGGCAGAATCCGCCCAGGCTTTGAACTTGATTCCTGCAGGATGGAAATGGACCAGCCGCGATTCCCTGGATGCAGGGTTGAGTCTAAAGAAAAACGGGGAATGGAAAGCTTTTTCAAAAATCGGGCTCGCGGGGGCCAACTTCGAAAATAGTGATTCGACGGTAGCAGGAGCGCAGATCTCATTGAATCTGGTCGTAGACGTCAGCGGAAATCTGAATAGTCCCCTCTATTTCATGGGAGCATCTCTCAAGGCGAGGGAAGGCGAAATTCTCCTCCATCGTCTATACCTGGACCTTAACAAGAACGGATTTTCCCTTTCCATGGACGGCACCTATGATCAAACGCAGAAGTCTCTTTTGTTGTCCAGTGCTGAATTTGGGTTGAAGGATCTCTTTGCTGTCGGCGCGAGGGGCACTCTTCTCCAGGTTCCGGAATACACCTTGGCTAAGCTTTCCGTCTCGATCCCTGACACGCCGCTTAAACCCGTGTTCCAGCATTTTCTACTGGAGACTTTCAGACAGGATTATCCTGTTCTGTCCAATCTCGACGTGAAGGGCAACTTCAGTGCGGACCTGGAACTCCAGGGTCCGGTGAGAAATCCCATGGTCAGAGGCCGCCTCCGGTGGGATGGGGGGAGCCTGCGAGGCCTGGATGACACCTTCTCCTTTCAGGGAATTACCCTTGATCTTCCTTTGTGGTACCAGGCCGCGGCGACGACAGCGTCGCCAAAGCGAAAGAGGTCACGAGACCCAAAACCAAAGGATGAAAAAATCAAAGGCGGTTTGACCGTCAAGTCCGCAAAACTTCCCTGGTTCCCAGACCAAGCTCTGACTCTCGAATTGGAGGCGACCCCTAATCAATGGTCAATCCCATCTCCCACCCTTTTGAAGGTCCCGGGAGGAGAAGTTGAGTGGGGGCCCCTGGTAGTGAAGAATCCTTATCCCGCATCTCTCTTGATGCGGACAAGCCTCTCCTTCAAAAACTTGGGGCTCAATGGCATGCTTTCCAGAATCTGGCGCAGGCCAGTGGAGGGAATTGCCCGGGGCAGGCTCGATCCGATAGAGCTTTATGGCGACAGGATTGCCACGAAGGGCGAAATCAAGGCAGAGCTCTTCGGCGGTGTGCTCGCTGTCTCTGATCCCGGGGTAGAGAACCTCTTCTCCCCCTCACCCGTCTTGCATCTGGATGCCAGGTGGAATGACCTGTCCCTGCACGACCTGACCAAGGAAACCCCTTTCGGGGAAGTCCAGGG
>JAHECH010000160.1:5150-8130 GCA_024641835.1 Deltaproteobacteria bacterium | reverse complement strand
ATGCGCATTCCTTTGGGCGTGTGTGCCACTTCAGGGTGAAATTGAACACCAAAAAGCCTTCTGGAAAGATCAGCCATGGCGGCCACTGGGCTGTTCCTGCTGCTTGCCAGGGATTTGAACCCCTCCGGCATCTTTTCGATCCTGTCCCCATGGCTCATCCAGACCATTTCCTCCTGGCGCCTGTTGAAGCCGTAGAACAGGTTTCGGGAATCCTTTATTTTGATGACCGCATTCCCGTACTCCCTCTCCTCCGCTTTCGCCACGACAGCCCCAAGAACATGGGTCATGTATTGCATGCCGTAGCATATTCCGAGCACGGGAACGCCCAGATCAAGGATTCGCGCATCTGCCATGGGCGCGGCCCTGTCGTAAATACTCGCAGGCCCGCCTGAAAGAATGATGCCCTTAGGGTCAAAAGCCTTGATCTTGGACAGGCTCATGCTGAAGGGATTGATCTCGCAGTAGACCTGAGCCTCCCGCACCCTTCTTGCAATGAGCTGGGTATACTGGGACCCGAAATCAAGGATGAGTATTTTTTGCGAGTAAATATCTTTTGCCATCTTTATTCGACCCGGTAGTTCGGCGCCTCTTTGATGATGATCACATCGTGGACATGGCTTTCCCGGAGCCCTGCAGGAGTGATCTGTATGAATTTTGGCTTGCTCTGAAGTGCTTTAAGGTCTTCACACCCCAGGTAGCCCATTCCCGCCCTGATACCTCCGACGAGTTGGTAAACCGTATCTGACAGGGGCCCACGATGGGGAACTCTTCCTACAATGCCCTCTGGCACGAGCTTGTTCTCTACTTCCACTTCCTCCTGAAAATAACGGTCCTTGCTCCCCTCTTTCATAGCCTCGATGGAGCCCATACCCCTGTAGACCTTGTAGGTCCGGCCCTGGAACAGGATGGTCTCACCCGGGCTCTCTTCGGTGCCTGCGAAAAGGCTTCCAATCATCACCGAATCAGCTCCTCCTGCAAGAGCCTTGGTGATGTCTCCCGAGTACTTTATCCCTCCATCTGCGATGACCGGGATCCCCGACTTCTTTGCCTCTGCTGCGCAGTCCATAATGGCCGTCATCTGGGGCACCCCCACCCCCGCTACCACTCTTGTCGTGCAAATGGAGCCCGGTCCGACGCCCACCTTGACTCCGTCCGCACCCGCATCGATGAGACTCTTCGTCCCTTCCGCAGTGGCCACGTTCCCTGCGATGAGTTCAAGCTTAGGGTATTTTTTCTTAATGGTCTTGACCGCCCCAATCACCCCTTCGGAGTGGCCGTGCGCCGTATCAACGACCACCACATCCACACTCGCGGCCATGAGCCTTTCCGCCCTCGCCTCCATATCAGGGCCGACCCCGATCGCTGCACCCACCCTCAGTCTGCCCAGATCATCTTTACAGGACATGGGGTACTTCCTTATCTTTTCAATGTCCTTGATGGTGATAAGCCCCAGCAGCTTGCCATTCTCATCCACTACAAGAAGCTTTTCGATTCTTCTTGCGTGAAGAATCTTCTTGGATTCTTCCAGCGTGATGCCCATTCTGGCCGTGGCCAGGTTCTCCTTGGTCATCACCGCTTCGACTTTCTGATCCAGGTTTGTCTCAAACCTCAGATCCCTGTTCGTGATGATGCCCACGAGGCTACCATCCTTGACCACCGGGACTCCTGAAATCTTGTACTTGCTCATGATCTCGAGCACTTCATAGAGCCTGCGGTCAGGCTCTATGGAAATGGGATCCACGATCATGCCGCTCTCCGATTTCTTTACCTTTTCCACTTCCAGGGACTGGCGCTCGATGCTCATATTCTTGTGAATGAAACCAAGCCCTCCCTGTCTTGCCATGGTGATCGCCGTGGCTGATTCTGTCACCGTGTCCATGGCTGCACTCACGATAGGCACATTCAGGTGGATATTCCTCGACAACTGTGACCTGACATCCACCTGGCTGGGCAGGATCGAGGACCGATCCGGCACCAAGAGAAGGTCATCAAAGGTAAAGCCCTGCTTGAAACCCCCGTTTTTCATCACCGCCTCCCTTTAGGCCAACAAGCGCTTCGAAACATAGTCAATCAGTATTCCCTCCAGGAGATCGGAAATACTGACGGTAAGTCTAACGGATCCCAAAAACCGCATCAGAGAAACGACGATCAGGCAACCTGCGACCACCACCTCTGCCCTGCCTTGATCAACGCCGAGAAGGTCTACCCTTTCTTGGGTGGACATCGTTTTCATCCTTTGAAAAAGAGCTTCCAGGTCCTCCATGGTGAGTGCCAGGCCATCCATTCTCTGAGGGCTGATGTCATCGACCCGGATACCGTGGATTATGGCGGCGAGGGTGGTCACGGTCCCCCCTGTGCCGATCAGAAGCTTCTCACCGATCTCCAGGTGCCCAAAAGCCCTGCGGAGCGTCTCAGATACCTCAGATTCAAGCGCTTTGATCTGCTTATCCTCAGGCGGGTCTGAATTGAGGTACCGTTCCGTGCAAATCGCCGCCCCAAGGGGCAGGGACAAAAGCCGTCGCTCTCCCCCTTCTTCAATCACGAACTCCGTGCTCCCTCCTCCCAGGTCAAAAACAGCGAAGGATTGCCGCCCAAGGTGAAGGCCATGGACAACCCCGAGGCCGGTGAGAAATGCCTCTTCCTCACCCGAGACCACCCTCACCCTGATTCCAGTTCCCCTCTCAATCGCGCTGAGGAAGTGATCCTTATTATCGGCCTCCCGGACAAGCCCGGTAGCAACCGCCAGGATGTTCCTCACCTTTAATTCCCTGGCGCTCCTAACGAAGTCATCAAGCACTCGAAGCGTCCGTTCCATCGCCTCGGGCTTGATGCTCCTTGCCTCGTCAATTTCAAAGTTTTTCGCCAGCCGGATATAGGCCCTTCTCCTTATCAGTGGCCTCAGAATCCCCGTATCCTCCGTCCACTGTGAAACCAGCAACCTTGCTGTGTGGCTTCCAATATCCAGTGATGCGAGGTTTAT